>NZ_JBFUHU010000103.1:0-10714 GCF_056402235.1 Cellulomonas sp. P4_B5_2 | reverse complement strand
GTCCTGCGCCACCTGCTCCGCTCGGCTGCGCGTGACGACGACCGTCACGCGCTGGCCCGCCTCCCGCAGCAGCCGGGCGTGGATCCCCCGGCCCGCTCCCCCGTACCCGACCAGCCCGACCCGCAGCGCCCGCATGCGACTCACTCTAGGTCGGTGCCGCCCTGCGCCGGGCGCCGCGACAGCGCACTGGGCCACCACGTCCGGCGGTCGAGGTCGTGCACGAGCGCGGGCACCAGCAGGCTGCGCACGACGAGCGTGTCCAGCAGGACGCCGAACGCGACGATGAACGCGATCTGCGCCAGGAACAGCAGCGGGATGACGCCGAGCGCGGCGAACGTGGTGGCCAGCACCACACCGGCCGACGTGATCACGCCACCGGTCACGGCCAGGCCGCGGACCACGCCCGCCCGCGTTCCCACCTTCACGGACTCCTCGCGCACCCGGGTCATGAGGAAGATCGAGTAGTCGACCCCCAGCGCCACCAGGAACACGAACGCGAACAGCGGGACCACCGGGTCGGCGCCGGCGAAGCCGAACACGTGGTTGAAGACGATCGCCGACACCCCGAGCGCCGCGGCGAACGAGAGCACGTTGGCCACCAGGAGCAGAGCGGCCGCGACCACCGACCGCAGCAGGAACATGAGGATCAGCCCGATCACGAGCAGGACGACCGGGACGATCACCCGCAGGTCGCGCTCGCTGGCCAGCTGGGTGTCGAGCGCCTCGGCGGCGGCGCCACCGACCAGGACGTCGGGGCTGGCCTCGTGCACGGCGGTCCGCAGCTCCTCGACCGTCGCCACCGCCGCTTGCGTGTCGGCGGACGCCGTCGTAGTGACGTCCAGGCGGACGCGCCCGTCGACGACGATCGGCGGCGCACCCGTGGTCGGGGCACCCGCTCCGGCCGGGGCTCCCGTGTACGGCACCACGGACTCGACGCCGTCGACGCCCTCCGCCGCGGTCGTGACCGCCTCGACGTCGCCCTCGTCGACGAGGACGATCGCGGGCTGGACCGCGCCGGCCGGGAAGTGCTCCCCCAGCACGGCCTCGCCGGAGACCGCGTCGACGTCGGTGAGGAAGATGTCGACCTGGCTGGTCCCGGACGCCTTGAGGGTGGGCAGGAACGCCGCACCGACGCACAGGGCGAGAGCCGTGAGGACCCACACCGGACGCGCGTGCCGTCCGACGAAGCGTGCGAGGCGGGCCCAGAGGCCGGGGCCGGCGGACGGGTCGACGGTGGCCACAGCACTGCCGACGTCCCCGTCGGCGACGAGCGCGTCGGCGCGGGGCGCGCGCGGCCAGAACAGGATGCGCGAGCGCTTGCCGAACACGAGCAGCAGCGCGGGCAGCAGCGTCAGCGCGCCGAGCAGGGCGGACGCGATGCCGATCGCCGCGACCGGCCCCAGGCTCCGGTTGGAGCCCAGGTCCGACAGCAGGAGGCAGAGCACACCGGCGATGACCGTGCCGGCGCTCGCCGCGATGGGCTCGACGCACGCGCGCAGGGCACGGCGCATGGCCGCGGCCGGGTGCTCGACGTGGTGGAGCTCCTCCCGGTAGCGCGCGACCAGCAGCAACGCGTAGTCCACGGAGGCGCCGACCACGAGGATCGACAGGATGCCCTGGGACTGGCCGTTGAGGACCAGCGTGCCGTTCTTGGCCAGGGTGTAGACCACCAGCCCGGCGAGGCAGAGTGCGAACACGGCGGTGAAGATCACGACGAACGGGAGGAACGGCGAGCGGTAGACGACGGCGAGGATGAGGAGCACGGCACCCAGGGCGACGAGCAGCAGGACGCCGTCGATGCCTCCGAACGCGGTGACGAGGTCGGCGACGAAACCGGCCGGACCCGTGACCCAGGCCTGGAGGCCAGGTTCGCCCGCCGTGGTGGCGGTCGCCTCGAGCTCCTCGTCGAGGGACTCGCGCAGCGCCACGACGAACGAGCCGGCAACCCTCTCCTCGTCGGCGAGCAGCTGCTCCGCCTTCGCGCCGTCCAGCGAGATCGCGACCAGCAGCGCCTCGCCGTCCTCGGCCGGGACGACGACCGGCTCGCCCACCAGGTACTCCGACCAGGTGCCGTCGTTCCCCTCGGGCAGCGGCAGGTCGGGGATCCCCTCGGCCCACTCCTGCACGGCGGCGAGCTGGTCGGGGGTGACCTCGCTCCCGTCCTCAGGTCGGAGCACCACCAGCGCAGGTAGTGTCTCCGTGTCGACGAAGCCCTTGCTCTCCTCGGCGGCCCTGGTCGACTCGGCCGACGACGGCAGGAACGCGGAGGCGTCGTTCGTCTGGACCTGCGACAGCTTGCCCTGCGCCATCCCGCCGACCGACCCGATACCGAGCCAGACCACGAGGGCGACGCCGACGAGCACAGCGCGGACGAGGGTGGACCGGCGATTACTCAGCATGCTGAGTATCATCGGTGGTGTTGTCCGGATGAGCAAACGGAGGCCGCACGGTGGACCAGGAGAGCAGGTCGGCGCACATCATCGACCCGGCCTCGCCCGACCCCGCGCACTGGCCCGTCGGCCGCCTCCTGTCGTCGGCCGCCCGGCGCGTCGAGCGCGACTGGAACGCTCACCTGTCCACGTGGGACCTCAACCACGCGAGCCTCGCGGTCCTGGCCCACCTCCTGCGCTCGCCGATGTCGCAGCGCGAGCTGGCCACCGCCAGCGGGGTCACCGAGCAGACGATGAGCCGCGTCCTGGCCCGCATGGAACGCACCGGCTACGTCACGCGCAGCCCGCACGACGACGACAAGCGCCGGCACGTCATCACCATCACGGACGCCGGCAGGTCCGCGTTCGGGGTCGCGTCGGACCGGGAGCTCGCCGAGGCGCTCGTCACCCGCGGGCTCACGGCGGAGCAGGCCGAGCAGCTGCGCCGCCTGCTCGTCGTCGTCGCGAGCCCCGGGCCGGGCGAGCCGTCGGGTTAGCCTGTCGGGATGCGGTTCGACGAGCTCGACCTCGGCACACGCCTGCTCCCCTACGAGCCGACATGGCAGCTCCAGCGGGAGGTGCTCGCCGGCGTCGCCGACGGCACGCGGGAGGACACCGTGCTCCTGTGCGAGCACGAGGACGTCTACACGGCAGGAAAGCGCACCGCCTCCTGGGACCGCCCCGTCGACGGCACCCCGGTGGTCGATGTCGACCGTGGCGGACGGATCACCTGGCACGGTCCCGGGCAGCTGGTCGGCTATCCCATCGTGAAGCTCGCGACGCCCATCGACGTGGTCCGCTACGTCCGTGCGCTCGAGGAGGCGCTGATCCGCACGTGCGCGGACCTGGGCCTCGAGGCGATCCGGGTCGACGGACGCAGCGGCGTCTGGTTCGCCGCCGACGAGACCCGCCGGGAGCGCAAGGTCGCGGCGATCGGCGTCCGGGTGTCCCGCGGCGTGACGATGCACGGCTTCGCCCTCAACTGCGAGCCGGACCTGGCGGCGTTCGACCGCATCGTGCCGTGCGGGATCGACGACGCGGACGTCACCTCGCTGTCCCTCGAGACCGGTCGGCAGGTGACCATCGCCGAGGTCCTCCCCCGGGTCCGCGGCCACCTGGTCGACGTGCTGACGCCGATCCTCGAGGCGAGCCCGGCCACCGCCGCGGTGTGACGCGCGACTCCCCCGCAGCCGTCGTCCGCACCGCGGGTTAGTCTGACCGGCGTGACGATCGCAGCCGATGGCCGACGCATGCTCCGTATCGAGGCGCGCAACGCCGAGACCCCCATCGAGCGCAAGCCGGAGTGGATCCGCACGCGCGCGACGATGGGCCCCGAGTACACCGAGCTCAAGKSSCTGGTSAAGMGCGAGGGCCTSMACACCGTSTGCGARGAGGCCGGCTGCCCCAACATCTTCGAGTGCTGGGAAGACCGCGAGGCCACGTTCCTCATCGGGGGCGACCAGTGCACCCGGCGCTGCGACTTCTGCCAGATCGACACCGGCAAGCCCGCCGCGTTCGACGCCGACGAGCCCCGCCGTGTGGCTGCGTCCGTGCAGGCCATGGGCCTGAAGTACTCGACCGTGACCGGCGTGGCCCGCGACGACCTGCCGGAYGGCGGCGCCTGGCTCTACGCGGAGACCGTCCGCCAGATCCACGCGGTCAACCCCGGCACCGGCGTCGAGCTGCTGATCCCCGACTTCAACGCGACCCCGGAGCTGCTCGACGAGGTGTTCTCGTCGCAGCCCGAGGTGCTCGCGCACAACCTGGAGACGGTCCCCCGCATCTTCAAGACGATCCGCCCCGGCTTCCGGTACGACCGGTCGCTCTCGGTGATCACCCGCGCGCACGAGCAGGGGCTCGTCACCAAGTCGAACCTCATCCTCGGCATGGGCGAGACCATCGAGGAGGTCGTCGAGGCCCTCGCCGAGCTGCACGAGGCCGGCTGCGACCTCATCACGATCACGCAGTACCTGCGCCCGTCGGTACGCCACCACCCCGTGTCCCGCTGGGTGCGCCCGGAGGAGTTCGTCGAGCTGTCGGCCGAGGCCGAGCGCCTCGGGTTCCTCGGCGTGATGTCCGGCCCGCTGGTGCGCTCGTCGTACCGCGCCGGCCGCCTCTGGGGTCAGGCGATGCGCCGCTACGGCCGGCCGATCCCGGAGGCTCTCGCGCACCTGTCGGAGCCGACGACGTCCCGCCAGGAGGCGGCCAGCCTGCTGGCCCGCTGAGACCCGTCAGGACGGTGCCGATCCGTCGGTAGACTCCGGGTTCATGGCCCGCAACAACGCATCCGACGCCGCACCGACGCCCAAGGTGAAGAAGACCCGCTGGTACCACCAGGTGTGGCAGGCGTACCAGATGACGCGGAAGAACGACCCCGCGATCACCTGGATCATCCTGGCGGTCTTCGTCGGGATCATCGCGCTCGGGCTCGTGATCGGCCTGCTGGTCAACGCATGGCTCTACGTGCTCCTGCTGAGCATCCCGTTCGCCCTGCTCGGTGCGATGTTCATCCTCGCCCGCCGCGCAGAGACGGCCGCGTACACGCAGATCGAGGGCCAGCCGGGCGCGGCCTACGCCGCCCTGGGGACCATCCGCCGCGGCTGGACCTTCACGCAGGAGCCCGTCGCGGTCGACCCCCGCACGCAGGACCTGGTGTTCCGCGGTGTCGGCCGGCCGGGCGTCGTGCTCGTCGGCGAGGGTCCTGCGCCGCGGATCGCCAAGCTGCTGGAGTCGGAGCGCAAGCGCACCGCCCGCGTCATCTCCGGTGCGCCGATCACGCTCATCCAGGTGGGCGACGGCGAGGGCCAGGTGACGCTGCGCAAGCTGCCTCGCGCGGTCCAGAAGCTCCGCCCGAAGCTGAGCAAGCAGGAGGTGGCCGAGGTGACCAAGCGCCTCACCGCCCTCGGCGGCGTCCGGCTCCCGGTGCCCAAGGGCGTCGACCCGATGCGTGCGCGCCCCGACCGCAAGGGCATGCGCGGCCGCTGACCGTCTCGTCCGTCAGCGGCGGACGATGGCGGTGCCGGCCACGCGGTCGTGCAGGCCACGCCCGTCGGAGTCCCACACCACGGCCGGGACCACCAGGCACAGGAGCGCGGTGCGCACGAGGGCGCTGAGGAAGCCCGGCGCCATCGTCGCCCACGCCGCTTCGTCCCGCGTCTGCCCGGGGAACACCCGGCGGACCCGCAGCCCGAGCAGCCGGTGGCCGAGGGTGTGCCCGATCGAGCCGACCAGCAGCACGTTCTCCAGGGCGAAGATGCCCAGGGTCGCCATAGGGCTTCCCCGGCTCAGCAGGAACGCGTCGGGGTCGCCGGCGAAGAACGCGCCGGAGATCAGCAGGCAGGCCGTCCAGTCGATGACCAGCGCACCGACCCGTCGCCCGAGCGGTGCGAGCGAGCCGGAGCCCGATGCCGGCAGGCCGAGCCGCCGACCCCGGTCGGTCGTCGCGCCGGCGCCGGCCGGGTCGGACTCGTCGAACCCGCCACCGAGCCACGAGCTGATGTCCCGACGATTCGCCACCCGAGCAGGTTAGGCGACCGGACGGAGCGAGACGGCAACGAGGCGGAAACACCCCCGGCACGACGCTCTCGTAGCGTGACGGCAGATGTGGTGAGAACCGTGACCCGCCCCCTCCCCCAGGGGACTATGGTCAACATTCGTTACACGAGGGGCGGGCCCGTAACGCCGTCGAAACACTTGGTACACGACGGAGAAATCACGCGCTCGTAGCCTCGCCTTGCCCGACCCCACGGGTACCACCGACCGAGGAGCAGCGGATGTTCAGCAAGCCAGAGGAAGTCCTGGCGTTCATCAAGAGCGAGGACGTGAAGTTCGTCGACGTCCGGTTCTGTGACCTGCCCGGCACGATGCAGCACTTCAACGTCCCCGCCTACTCCCTGGAGCTGGACTTCTTCACGGACGGCCAGATGTTCGACGGGTCCTCGATCCGTGGTTTCCAGGCCATCCACGAGTCGGACATGAAGCTGATCCCGGACATCAGCACCGCGTACATCGACCCCTTCCGGGTCGAGAAGACGCTCAACATCAACTTCCACATCGTGGACCCGTACACCGACGAGCCGTACAGCCGCGACCCGCGTCAGGTCGCCGCGAAGGCCGAGGCGTACCTGAAGTCGACCGGCATCGCGGACACGGCGTTCTTCGCCCCCGAGGCCGAGTTCTACATCTTCGACGACGTCCGCTTCCACACGAAGCAGAACGAGTCCTTCTACTCGATCGACTCCTTCGAGGCCGCGTGGAACACCGGCCGCGAGGAGGCCGGTGGCAACCTCGGCCACAAGATCCCCTACAAGGGCGGCTACTTCCCCGTCCCGCCGGTCGACGGCTTCTCGGACATCCGCGACCAGATCAGCCTGCAGCTGGACGCCCTCGGCCTCGGTGTCGAGCGCGCCCACCACGAGGTCGGCACCGCCGGCCAGCAGGAGATCAACTACCGCTTCGACAAGCTCGCCATCTCCGGCGACAAGGTCATGCTCTTCAAGTACGTCGTGAAGAACGTGGCGCACGAGAACGGCAAGACGGCGACCTTCATGCCGAAGCCGCTCTTCGGCGACAACGGCTCGGGCATGCACGTCCACCAGTCCCTCTGGAAGGACGGCGAGCCGCTGTTCTTCGACGAGAAGGGCTACGGCGGCCTGTCCGACCTGGCGCGCTGGTACATCGGTGGCCTGCTCAAGCACGCGCCCTCGCTGTTGGCCTTCACCAACCCGACGGTGAACTCCTACCACCGCCTGGTCCCCGGCTTCGAGGCCCCGGTCAACCTGGTCTACTCGGCCCGCAACCGCTCCGCGTGCATCCGCATCCCGGTCACCGGTTCGAACCCGAAGGCCAAGCGCATCGAGTTCCGCGTGCCGGACCCGTCGTCGAACCCGTACCTGGCGTTCGCGGCCATGCTCATGGCCGGCATCGACGGCATCCAGAACCGGATCGAGCCGCCGGACCCGATCGACAAGGACCTGTACGAGCTGCCGCCCGAGGAGCACGCGCAGATCCAGCAGGTCCCGGGCTCGCTCGGCGAGGTCCTCGACCGCCTCGAGGCCGACCACGACTTCCTCACGGCGGGCAACGTCTTCACGCCCGACCTGATCTCGACGTGGATCGACTACAAGCGCAACGCCGAGGTGGACCCGATCCGTCTGCGGCCGCACCCGCACGAGTTCGAGCTCTACTACGACGTGTGATCGTCCCGCCTCGCGGCTGCTCCCGTGAGGCGGTGACCTGCAGTGACGGCACCCCCGTCGCCCTCGTGGCGGCGGGGGTGCCGCACGTGTGCCACAACCGCGTGCGGCGGTGCCACGCCCGGGTCCCCGGACTGTCTCCGCCGGAGCGACCGCGCGAGCGACCGCGGGTCAGCCCCAGTCGCGCCGGAAGCGGGCCTCGACGTGCCGCTCGAGCTCGAGCTCCTGCGCCTCGACGCTCGTGCCGCGGTGGGCGGCGATCGCCTCGAGCAGGTAGATGCACATCGCCTGCGGCAGCTCGATCGTGGAGCCCGAACGGCGCCCGTTCGCCCCGTGCCAGCGGATCTGGGCGGCGTGGCGGGCGTACTCGTCGACCGCGGCGCCCACCGTGCGCAGCACCTGTCCGTCCGGGGTGACGACCGGCTGGCCCTGGACGTTCGTGAAGCCCATCGCCGGGCCCGCCGCGGTGGCCACAGGCGCGACGCCGGTGGCCTGCCGCTGCACCCGCTCGGCGTGCGAGAGGATCCGGGTCTGGCGGGCGCGCAGGTGGTACGGGACGTCGGGGTAGCACGTCGGGCAGGCGCGGGCGCCCGCGGCCTCGACGATCTCGGCGACGGCGTGCCCCGACCAGTCCGGGACGCGGACGTGCTCACGGCCGGCGGCGGCCGGGCAGGCGAGGGCCGCGTGCGCGAGCGGAGGATCGTCGGCGATCGTGAGGAAGACGCGGGTCCACCCGCCGCGGCGGTCGTGCTCGGCGTCGAGCAGGGCGACGCACCCGCGCAGCTCCTCGATCTTGCGCCCCTGGTCGCGCGGGCTGCCCTGCAGCAGCTGCATCTGGAAGTCGGAGGCGGCCCAGGCCGCGGCGACGCCGGTGGTCTGCCCGAACAGCTGCTCGGTGCGGCCGTGCTCCGAGCTGAGCTCGGCGGCCTCGGCCTCGAGGCGGGTCGCGGTCTCGTCGATCTCCTGCGGCGTCATGCGGGCGATCTGTCGTGCGCCCGGAAGTCGGGCCATGTGGTCCTCCACGTCATCGTCGGCGGTGCCGATGGTCGGGTCATCGGCACCCGCACGAGCGGACATGATCGGACGTTCGGATGAATCTGCTTGTGTCCGTTCATGCCCGTTTGGGCCCGCCGCGACGTCAGGATAGGGCTCCGGAGGCTCGGGTCCTGACCGTCGGGTCGACCTTCGCCGGCACCCCCGACGCGCCGACCTGGAGCGGGCCGACGCGGCGCCGCGGCACGTGACGGACCGCATGCCGACGTGCGACGCCCCCGCAAAGCCACCCCAGTGACGCGGTGGTCCTGCCCGCTCACGCAGCGCCGACGCTCACACGGGTCTGCGTCGTCGGGCAGGTCTCGGGGCYCTCGGAACGTCGCGCTCGGGTGACCACCGCGATCGTGAGCACGATGACCGGGACGTTGACCGCAGACGGGGCACCGACCCAGAACGAGTCGATGAGAACGGCGTAGGCGGCCCACAGCAGCGCGCCGAGCAGCGCGACCACCTGGGTGCCCAGGACCACTCCCTGAAGGGCGGCGGGGTGGTGGCGGCCCTTCCAGACGCGGACGCCCTGCGGCAACCACACGACGAAGGATGTCAACGAGGCCAGCAGTCCGACGGCCTCTGTCGCGGTGTACATGGTCAGCTCCAAGCAGGTCCCGGGCGTGGGTGTGCCCAGGGGTTGTCGTCAGTGCCCGACCGCAGGTGACCGGAGCGGGCTCGCAGCCGGAGGCACGGGTCTCGTGCGGCTGCGGAAGGCACCGTCCGGCAAGCTCTGCATCGCGCCGCACGGGCAGCGCGTCTCGTTCGGCTCGCTCGGCAACGCCACGAACCACCTCATCGTCGCGATCGGCACCGATCTTCGGGTTCGTGCGCGTGAAACGGGACACACCGCGTCAACGCGCCTGCCCGGTCGTGGCACGGCAACGGCGACCGCGCGTGCCTGTGAACCTCACGATCCAGCTGCCGCCCCGGGATCCCGAAGCCATCCCGCAGCCGGTCGCGACGCCGGCGCGACGCTTCCGGTGGCGTCGACCCGGTCGGTAGTCCTCTCCCACTCCGCGACCGCGACCAGCCTGAGCCCGTACGCCCCGGCACCGACGCGGTCGCCGGCTGCGGTGAGCGACAGTGTCCACGAGGGCTTGACTGTTCGATCGCGCGCAATATATTGCATACCACCATTGTTGCAGGAAGCGACCACAGCACCACAAGCCGACACGAAAGGGACCACACCCATGACCACCCTCCCCGTGAAGCAGACCATCGTCCTGGTCCACGGCGCGTACGCGGACTCCTCGAGCTGGAACGGCTCGATCCCCGCACTCCGAGAGGCCGGCCACCGCGTCATCGCGGCCGCGAACCCGCTCCGCGGGATCGAGAGCGACGCGGAGTACCTCAGGAGCGTCCTCGAGAGCATCGACGGCCCGATCGTCATCGCCGGGCACTCGTACGGCGGTGTGGTCATGAGCCACGCGGCCGACGGCAACCCGAACGTCACCGCGCTGGTGTACGTCGCGAGCTTCCTCCCCGAGCCGGGCGAGAGCCTGGTCGACCTCGTCGAGAAGTTCCCGGGCGCCCAGCTGGGCGGCGCCGCGCGGCCGGTGCCGTACTCCACCCCCGACGGCGGGACCGCTCCCGAGCTCTACATCGACCAGGAGCAGTTCCCGGCCCTGTTCGCCGGCGACGTGGACCTGCCGGTGGCGCAGCTGATGGCGGTCACCCAGCGGCCGCTCGCTCTCGCGGCCTTCGAGGCGCCGGCCACGCGCGCGGCGTGGAAGACGATCGAGTCGTGGGTGCTGCTCGCGGCGCAGGACCTCGCGGTGCCCGCCGAGCTGGTGCGGTTCATGTCGGACCGGGCGGACGCCCACCTCGTCGAGGTCGACGCGTCGCACGCCGTCACGGTCTCGCAGCCCGGTGTCGTCGCCGACCTCATCCTCGAGGCGGCCGGGAAGACCGCACTCTGATCGGTGTGCCGACGTGCACGAGGGCAACCCGGTCGCCCCCTGCGGCGACCGGGTTGTTGGTGCAGCACGGCTGCGCGGGCGGCTCAGTACCAGCACCAGTTCGGGCCTCGGCACCAGAGCCCCGCCG
>NZ_JBFUHU010000102.1:0-10716 GCF_056402235.1 Cellulomonas sp. P4_B5_2 | reverse complement strand
TGTACCAGTCGGGTTGGGCTCCCGCGGACACCGGTGAGGGGTCGTACGGGCCGTAGTTCCAGACGGGGTTGATCGACATCGTCGCCGCCATCAGCGCGATGACGCCGAACACGGTGAAGAAGTAGCCGCCGGCCTTCGCCACGTAGATCGGGAACAGCGGGTAGCCGACGACGTTCTTGTCCGACCGCCCCGAGCCCGGGTACTGCGTGTGCTTGTGCAGGACGACGAAGAACAGGTGCAGGCCGATGAGCGCCAGGATGATCCCGGGCACCAGCAGGATGTGCACCGTGAACAGGCGGGGGATGAGCGCCTGGCCGGGGAACTCGCCGCCGAACAGGAAGTACGACGTGTAGCTGCCGATGATCGGGATGGACCGGACCACACCGTCGGTGATGCGCAGGCCGTTGCCGGAGAGCACGTCGTCCGGGAGCGAGTACCCGGAGAAGCCGGCTGCCAGGCCGAGGATGAGCAGCGTGAAGCCGACCACCCAGTTGACCTCGCGCGGCTTGCGGAACGCCCCGGTGAAGAACACGCGCATCATGTGCGTGACGATCGCGGCCATGAAGATCAGGGCGGCCCAGTGGTGGATCTGCCGCAYGAGCAGGCCRCCGCGYACCTCGAACGAGAGGCGCAACGTCGAGGCGAACGCCTCGGACATCTGGACGCCCTGCATCGCCTCCCACGGCCCGTCGTAGTGCACCTCGTTCATGCTGGGCACGAAGAAGAGCGTGAGGAAGACGCCGGAGATCAGGATCGTGATGAAGCTGAACAGCGCGATCTCGCCCAGCAGGAACGACCAGTGGTCGGGGAAGATCTTGCGCGCGAACGTCTTGACGAACGTGCCGACGCCGGTGCGCTGGTCCAGGTAGTCCGCAGTTCCCGCGGCAAGCTTTTCGACCGGGGTCGGGGTGGCTGTGGTCGTCACTTGAGACGCTCCCAGTAGCTCGGGCCGACGGGCTCCGTGAAGTCGCTCTGCGCGATCAGGTAGCCCTCGTCGTCGACGGTGATCGGCAGCTGCGGCAGAGGCCGCTTCGCCGGTCCGAACACGACCTTCGCTCCGTTGGCCACGTCGAACGTCGACTGGTGGCACGGGCASAGGAKSYGGTKGGTCTGCTGCTCGTACAGCGCGACCGGACAACCCACGTGGGTGCAGATCTTGGAGTAGGCAACGATCCCGTCGTAGGACCAGCCCTTGCGGTCCTCGGCCTCGTTCAGGTCGGCCGGGTCGAGCCGGACCAGCAGGACGACGGCCTTGGCCTTCTCGTCCAGCGGGTGCTCCGCCTCGTCGAGGTCCTCGGGGATGACGTGGAACACCGAGCCGATGGTCACGTCCGCGGCCTTGATGGGCCGGCCGGTCGGGTCCGTCGCGAGCTTGGTGCCCTTCTTCCACATCGTGTGCCGGAACTTCGAGACGTTCCAGTCACCACCGACGTTGCCGACGATGGGCACGATGATCGCCAGCGGGAACAGGGCGAGCGCCGAGATCATGGCGCCCTGGAGCACGCCGCGCCGACCGATGGCCGAGTCCGCAGCGCCGTCCTTGAGGGCGGTGACCGCGCCGGCCCGGTTCTCGTCGGAGCTGCGCTGGACGTGCCGCTCCTCGGACTTCTCGTGGTCGTTCATGAGCGCCTTGGCCCAGTGGACGGCGGCGAGGCCGATGCCCAGCAGGGACAGGGCGAGACCGAGCCCGAGGGCCAGGTTCGAGCGCAGCATCGACTCCGGCGTCTCGCCCGGGGGGAGCGTGAAGTAGGCGACCAGGAAGCCGAGCGTGGCGAGCACGGAGACGGCGAAGAGCACGACGACCTGGCGCTCCGCCTTCTTGTTCGCCTTCGGGTCGTTGTCGCCCAGACGATCGTGGTGCGCCGGGTGACCCGGGTCCTCGAACTTGTCGGGCAGCGCGCCGGGCGCGTGCGTGACGAGCTCGTTGCCGGCCTCGTGGCCAGTGTCGTGGTTGCTCACGAGGACTTCGCTCCGATCCAGACTGCTGCGCCGATGAGCAGGCCCATGCCGACGACCCAGGCCCAGAGGCCCTCGCTCACCGGGCCGAGGGCGCCGAGGTCGAGCCCGCCGGGGGAGGTGCCGCCCTGCTGGTCGATGAACGCGATGATGTCGCGCTTCTCCTCGGGCGTGATGTTCGCGTCGTTGAACACGGGCATCGACTGCGGGCCGGTCAGCATGGCCTCGTACAGGTGGGTGGGCGTGGTCGCCCAGAGGTTCGGTGCGAACTTGCCCTGCGAGAGCGCGCCGCCCGCACCCACGGCGTTGTGGCACATCGCGCAGTTGGTGCGGAAGATCAGCATGCCGTTGGCGACGTCACCGAGGGCCGGGTCGACCTGCTCCGCGGTGGGGATGGCCGGACCGACACCCAGCGACGCGACGAACGCGGCGAGCTGGTTGATCTGCTCCTGGTCGAACTGCACGGGCTTGACCTGGGCCTGCGGCCCGTTCATCTGCATGGGCATGCGACCCGTGCCGACCTGGAAGTCGACAGCCGCGGCGCCCACGCCGATGAGGGACGGGCCGCTCTCCGTGCCGGACGCGGACGGTCCGTGGCAGGTGGCGCAGTTGGCCTGGAACAGCTTCTCGCCGGTCGCGATGTCGTTGGTGCTCGCCTTCACAGGCGCGGCATCGGCCGACGTCGGTGCCAGCACCGCGTACAGGCCACCGGTGAGCAGCAGCGCCAGCAGGAGCAGCACGATCGGCGCACGCCGATCCTGCCTGCGGGCTGCGAGTGCCTTCACGGATCGATCCTCGTCTCGCACGTGGGGGATGGGGGTCTGGGAGCGACGGGCCCGTGAGCCCGGCGCCGGCTACTTCAGGAGGTAGATCACCGCGAAGAGCGCGATCCACACGACGTCGACGAAGTGCCAGTAGTACGACGTGACGATCGCGGAGGTGGCCTCGTGGTGGCCGAACCGCTTGGCGCTGAACGAGCGACCGAGCAGGAAGAGGAAGGCGAGCAGGCCGCCGACGACGTGCAGACCGTGGAACCCGGTCGTCAGGTAGAAGACAGATCCGTACGGGCTCGACGCGATGGTCAGCCCCTCGTGCACCAGCTCGGCGTACTCGAAGATCTGGCCGCCGATGAAGAAGGCGCCCATGAGGTACGTCAGGGCCATCCACTCGTTCATGCCCCAGCGGTTCACCTGGAGCAGGGAGCCGGTGCGCACGGGCTGGAACCGCTCCGCGGCCCACACACCCATCTGGCACGTCACCGACGACAGGACCAGCACCGTGGTGTTGATCGCGGCGAAGGTGATGTTGAGCTTCGGGGTGTTCTCCGCCCAGGCCTCCGGCGCTGCGCCACGCAGCGTGAAGTACATGGCGAAGAGGCCGGCGAAGAACATGAGCTCGCTGGCCAGCCAGACGATCGTCCCTACCGACACGGGGTTCGGTCGGTTGACGCTCACGTGGGGGCTGGTGCGCGGGGCAGCCGTTGCGGTCGACACGATCGTCATTATGGCTGATGACGCCCCCGCATGGGACGTTAGGCCCTCAGCGTGGCCACAGGTAAATGTCACACCGTCAGGATCCGAGGAGTCGCGCGCGAGCCCACGGCCGGAGATCACGCGGATCTGGCGTGCGTCGACGGCCGCGCGCAGCGCCCTGGACGCGTCTCGACGCGCGGCGCGTCGTGGCCTCCGTGCTATGCGTCCCGGACGTGCTGTGGCGGGCCTGACCACCGAGGCGGGACCACCCGTGCCAGAATTCCGGACGGACGCACGTCGACGACGAGTGAGGGACTTCCATGAGCACGGCGCACCCCGACAACGCAGCCACCACCGGCCCGCGGATCCTCCTGTACAGCGACGACGTCGACGCCCGCGCGCAGGTGCGGCTCGCCGTCGGCCGGCGGCTCCGGCGCGGCGCGCCCGACATCGAGTGGGTCGAGGTGGCCACCGCCGCCGCAGTCATCGCGCAGACCGAGTCGGGTGGGCTGGACCTGCTGATCCTGGACGGCGAGGCGGACAAGGTGGGCGGCCTCGGCCTGGCGCGGCAGCTCAAGGACGAGATCTTCCGGTGCCCGCCGACCCTCGTGCTCACCGGTCGCCCGCAGGACGCGTGGCTGGCGTCCTGGTCGAACGCCGACGCCGTGGTCAGCCGGCCGCTCGACCCGGTCGAGCTGCACGGCGCGGTCGCGGCGATCGTCGAGGCGCAGGCCGTCATCCGATGACCGACGCCCCGACCTGGCCGGACCTGTTCGCGACGCTCACGGCCCGGCGGGACCTCACGATCGACCAGACGTCGTGGGCGATGTCCGAGATCATGAGCGGCGCGGCCTCGACCCCCAAGGTCGCCGCGTTCCTCATCGGTCTGAAGACCAAGGGCGAGTCGGTCGACGAGCTCACGGGCCTCGCCGACACGATGCTGGCGCACGCCGTCCGGATCGAGGTGCCCGGGCGCACGCTGGACATCGTCGGCACCGGCGGCGACCGATCRCACACCGTGAACATCTCGACCATGTCGGCCCTCGTCATCGCGGGGGCGGGCATCACCGTCGTCAAGCACGGCAACCGGGCGGCCTCGTCGTCGTCCGGGTCGGCCGACGTGCTCGAAGCGCTCGGCATCCGGCTCGACCACCCGCCGGCGCGCGTCGCCGAGCTCGCCACGGAGGTGGGGATCACCTTCTGCTTCGCGCAGGTGTTCCACCCGTCGTTCCGCCACACCGCGGCCGCGCGCACCGAGCTCGGCGTCGGCACGGCGTTCAACTTCCTCGGCCCGCTCACCAACCCGGCGCAGCCCGGATCCGCGGCGATCGGCGTGGCGGACGCACGGATGGCGCCGCTGATGGCGGGTGTCCTGGCCCAGCGCGGGGTCAGCGCGATGGTCTTCCGCGGGGARGACGGTCTCGACGAGATCGCTCCGACGGGTCCCACCCGGCTGTGGGAGGTCCGCGGCGGCGACGTGACGGAGTCCGTCATCGACTGGGAGGCCGACCTCGGCGTGCCTCGCATCGCGCTCGACTCGTTGCGGGGCGCGAAGGCCGACTACAACGCCGACGTCGCGCGGCGTCTGCTCGGCGGGGAGACCGGCCCGGTGCGCGAGACCGTCGTGCTGAACACGGCCGCGGCGCTCGTCGCCGACGGCACGCTGCCCGGCACCGGCGTCGGGACGCTCGTGGAGCGTCTGGTCGCAGCGAGCGGGCACGCGCGGCAGTCGCTGGACAGCGGGGCTGCGGCGGACGTCCTGGCGCGCTGGAGGGCGGCGAGCGCGCGCTGAGCTAGTCCTCGTGCTGACCTCGCGCTCGCTCCGGCCGAGTGACGCTCCCGCGCCCTCAGCCTCCGCTGCGCTCCACGTCAGTCCTCCAGACCGAGGGCGAACGCCTGCTCGAGGTCGTGCTGGCTGTAGGTCCGGAACGCGATGTACGTCTGCGTGCGGATGACGCCCTCGATCTTGCTCACCTTGTCCGCGATGACGTCGGCCAGGTCGTCGTGCTCGCGGACACGCACCATGGCGATGAGGTCGACCTCTCCGGTGACGGAGTAGACCTCGCTGACTCCGGGGAGCTCGGCGATCGCGGCGGCGACCTCCGGGATCCTCGCGGCGTCCGAGTCGATGAGCACGATGGCGGTCAGCATGCTCGTCATCATGCCGTGCGCGGCGGGTGGATGCTGAACGGGATGACCTGCGCGTCGTCGAGCTCCAGCCTGACCGGCCGCGCCTCGACGACGTCGAGCTCGCGTTCCGCGCCCACCCGGGGCAGGTGGACCACGAGGCCGTCCGGCTCGGGGGCGAGTCGCGGTCTGACCAGCGTCGCGACGGCGGTCGCCGGGTCTCCCAGCGCCTCGGCCGATCGCACGGGGCACGCCCACGGCACGTCGACCGCGACGAGGCGGACCCCCGGCTTCTCCAGCCAGGCGAGGATCAGGTCGGTCTCCTCCGGGTGCGCGGCCGTGGCAGGAGCGACGGCGGGCTCGACCTGCTCGCCGGTGGCCTGGAGGGTGGCGATGGCGGGCCGCGGGTCGGTTCGCCGGTCCACCCGTGCGGTCCCTGCGAGACGTCCGAACCGCACGAGCACCAGCTCCCACCCGCCGTCGTCGGCACGTCGAGCGGCCACCAGCTCGGCGCAGGTGGCGAGCGGGGCGAACCGCTGGGCTCGTGACGCGCCACGCAGGAAGCCGCCGAGGCGGTCCCGGACGGTCGCGGCCTCCTCGAACCGCTCCTGCGCCACCAGCCACGCGATCCGGTCGGCGTGCGCCTCGACCACGGGGGCGGCGTCGGCGACCATCGCGTGCCGGACGCGGTCGACGACCTCCGCATAGCCGGCCGGTCCCTGGTGACCGGTGCACGGGGCTCCGCACTTGCCCATCTCGACCAGCACGCACGCCGACGAGCCGGGCGCGGCCACGAGGGGGAGCTTGCGGGTGCACTGCCGGATGGGGAACGTCTCGTGCAGGGCCTCCACGGCCAGCTGGGCCGTCGACGCGGAGGAGAACGGTCCGATGTAGGTCGTGCCGTCGCCGTCCTTGACCTCCCGGACCACCGACAGGCGCGGGTAGGGCTCGGAGGTGAGGCGGACCCACGGCATGCGCTCGGGGAACCGGGACCTGCGGTTGTACCGGGGGGAGTGGGCGGCGATGAGGCGGAGCTCTCGGACGCGCGCCTCCAAGGGGGTCGCGCACGGGATCGGGTCGACGCGCTGCGCGACGCGGACCATCTCGATCATCCGGCTGCGCTTCTCCGCCGACGTGAAGTAGGAGCGGACGCGCTGGCGCAGCGACGTCGTGGACGTGCCGACGTAGAGCACCTCGTCGCCGGGTCCCCGGAACAGGTAGACGCCCGGCCCGTCCGGCAGGCCGTCCGCGAGGGTGCGCTTGCGGCGCACGTCCTCCGGCACGGGGTCCGTGGCGGTGGCGAGGTCCTCGAGGTGGGTGATGCCCAGGGGAGCCAGGCGCGCCAGCAGCGCGTGCAGCACGTCGACCGTCGCGCGGGCGTCGGAGAGGGCCCGGTGGTTGGGCGTGACCGTGGCGTGGAACAGGTAGGCGAGGGTGGACAGCTTGTGGTTCGGGGCCTCGTCGCGCGTGACCACCCGGCGCGCGAGCCGGACGGTGTCCACCACCTTGTTGCCCGGCCAGGCGTGACCCGTCCGGGCGGCGGCTGCCTTGAGGAAGCCGATGTCGAACGGGGCGTTGTGCGCGACGAGCACGGACCCGCGCGAGAACTCGAGGAAGCTGGGCAGCACCTCCTCGATCGGCGGCGCCCCGATGAGCATCGTCGTGGTGATGCCCGTGAGCACCTGGATGAAGGCCGGCACGGGACCGCCCGGGTCCACGAGCGTCTGGAACTCGCCGATCACCTCGCCGCCGCGCACCTTGACGGCACCGATCTCGGTGATCGCGCAGTCCGCCGGGGTGCCGCCCGTGGTCTCGAGGTCCACGACGACGAACGTGACGTCCGACAACGGGGTGCCCAGGTCGTCCAGCGTCTGCTGCACCGGACGCGCGGCCGGGTCCGGGGTGGCGTCCGCCCAGACGGGGCGCAGGCGGCGGACGGACGACATGGCTGGGACGCTACCCACGGGCACCGACACGACTCGGCTCCTGCCCCGGTGCGTCGCGACCTGGCCGTATGTCTCCCCACGACGGTGGCGGGTCGATAGTTTCGCCGGATGGAGCTCGAGCTGCGCCACCTCCGTCTGATCGTCACCGTCGCGGAACAGGGCTCGGTGACCCGCGCGGCCGCGACCCTCGGACTCACCCAGCCCGCCCTCACGGCCCAGCTCAACCGGATCGACCGCACGTTCGGAGCGGCGGTGTTCACGCGTGACCAGAGGGGCGCGCGGCCGACCGCCCTCGGAGAGTTCGTGCTCAGCCGCGCCAAGGTGCTGCTCCCGGCGATGTCCGCGCTGGTCGAGGACGCGCACCGGATCGTGGCCGGCCGGGACAAGCAGGCGCGGTCGGTGCGGGTCGGCACGGCGGCCACGGCGTTGGGTGGGCTCTTCGTCAACCACCTGGTGTCCGGACTGCACGCCGAGGTCACCAGCGTCACGCTGCCGGACGTCGACGGCGTCTCGGCGCAGCTGGCGGCGCGGACGCTCGACATCGCCCTGGTCGGCATGTGCGGGAACGCGTCACCGCCGACGGCGGGCGGTGTCCGGTGGTGGCGGGTGAGCACGGACCCGGTGTTCGTGCTCGTCCCGGACGACCACCCGCTGGCCACCCGGGCGGTCGTCGCGCTCACGGACCTCGCGGACGCCGACTGGCTCGGGGTGTCCGGCGCCGGGTGCTTCCAGCGCTGCTTCGTCACCGCCTGCGCGCGGGCCGGGTTCACTCCGGGCAAGGTGAGCGAGGCCGACCGGGCGGCGTGCGWCGACCTGGTCCGGGCGGGTCACGGTGTCGCCCTGGTGCAACCGACGTTCCCCGACACCCCCGGGGTCTGCGTGGTCCCCCTGGCGGGCGTGCCGCTGCAGTGGGCGCACCACGTGGGCTGGCACGACGAGGCGCCCCCGCTGCCGGTCGACGGCATCGTGGAGGCCGCCGTCCGCGCCCACGCCGAGGCCGTGAGCCGCAGCAGCCCCCGGTTCCTCGACTGGCTGGCCGCCTCCAGGGCATAACCGCGGTGCTATGCCCACCGAGTGATCTGTTCTTCGACTCCCGTCACGCCTAGTGTGACTGACGGCCTACCGGCCGATGTGACGACGGAGGGACGACGGACATGACGCGACACACCTGGAGGGCGGCGGTGACGGCCTGTGCGGCCGGCGCGCTCCTCGCCGGACCGCTGGCGGTCGGATCGACTGCCGCACCATCCGACCCCGGATCCACGAGCCCGCAGGAGCTCGGCATCCAGCAGAAGGTCGACCCCGCGATCCAGAAGGCGCTCGAGCGCGACCTCGGGCTCAGCCCGTCCGCTGCCGCCAAGCGGCTCACCTTCCAGGCGGACGCCGCCGGGAAGCAGCGCGTGCTCAAGGCACGACTGGGAGCCACGTACGCCGGCGCCTGGATCGACCCCACGAAGAACGTGCTGTACGTCGGCGTCGCCGACGGAGGTGCCGCCTCGACCGTGCAGGCGGCCGGTGCGCAGGCCGTCGTCGTCGACCACACGCTCGCCGACCTCGAGCAGTGGCAGTCCTCGCTCGACGCGACCACCGCCGAGGCTGCCGCGGCCGTGCCGAGCTGGTACGTCGACGTCACGACCAACTCGGTCGTCGTGTCGGTGCGCGCAGGCGGCGAGACCGCCGCACGCCGGCTCGTCGAGCGGGCCGGGGTGCCGGCGGACTCGGTGACGTTCCAGCCGACGGCCGAGGCGCCGAGGACCTTCATCGACATCGTCGGCGGCAACGCCTACACGATCGGCGGGACCAGCCGCTGCTCCGTCGGCTTCTCCGTCACGGGCGGGTTCGTGTCCGCGGGCCACTGCGGTCAGACCGGGGCGACGACCGCGACGCCGACCGGGACGTTCCGGGGCTCCAGTTTCCCGGGCAACGACTACTCGTGGATCGGCGCCGCCGCCGGCAACACCCCGATCGGCGCGGTCAACCAGTACAACGGCAGCCGGGTCTCCGTCGCCGGGTCCACCGACGCCGCGGTGGGCGCCTCGGTCTGCCGGTCGGGATCGACCACCGGCTGGCACTGCGGGACGATCCAGTCCCGTGGCGCCAGCGTGACCTACGCCGAGGGCACGGTGAGCGGGCTCATCCGTACCAACGTGTGCGCCGAGCCCGGCGACTCCGGAGGCTCCCTCATCGCCGGCAACCAGGCGCAGGGCGTGACGTCCGGCGGGTCCGGGAACTGCTCCTCCGGCGGCACCACCTACTTCCAGCCGGTGAACGAGATCCTGTCCGCCTACGGGCTCACGCTGACCACCGGGGGAGGCGGCACCACCCCGCCCCCGACGACGTCCTGCTCGGGCTACGCGGCCACCTACCAGGGCACCCTCTCCTCCGGCTCCGCCGTGGCCCAGCCCTCGGGTGGCTCGGTGAGCGTGACCCGCAGCGGCACGTTCCGGCTCTGCCTCGCAGGTCCGACCGGCGCCGACTTCGACCTCTACCTGCAGAAGCGGAGCGGGACCGCCTGGTCGACGGTCGCACGGGGGACGACGTCGTCGCCCAACGAGGCGTTCACCTACTCCGGCACCGCCGGCACCTACCGGTACGTCGTCGACGCGTACTCCGGCTCCGGCGCGTACGTCCTGGGGGTCACGACCCCCTGACGTCGCGGCGGACCCGGCCTGGCGGTCACCCCGCACCCGGGGGCCGCCGGGCCGGGTCCCGGCGTCGACTGCCCGCGGCACCTAGGGTGCTGGTCATGAGCGGCGAACGCGGGACCGGCGACGACGCCACCGAGGTGCCGACGACGTTGCGGACGGCGCTGGTGCAGGTGGCAGCCGACGTCCTGGGGACGACGGAGCCCGTCGAGGTCCCCCCCTCGCTGCGCGCCGTCCACCGGTTCGCCCCACGTCGACGCGCGACCGCGGGGGCGGGGCCGCTGTGGAGCGCTCTGCAGGACGACGCGTACCGGGCACGGGTGGCGCGCGTGTGGACGCAGGCGAACCCCGAGCTGGCCGCCCAGGTGGCTCCGGACGCCCCGGAGCCGGCTGAGCCGTCGGTACAGGCCGCGGTCGGCGCGTGGCTCCTGGGCTCGGGGTGGCAGGAGCTGATGCCTGCGGAGGAGTCGCCGGTCGGCGCCGTGAGTGCGGAGGCGCAGGCCAGGCTGGCGCGCGCCCAGGCGGAGGTGGAGCGGGTCCGGGCGGACGCCGCGGCGGCCCGCGACGAGG
>NZ_JBFUHU010000101.1:0-18261 GCF_056402235.1 Cellulomonas sp. P4_B5_2 | reverse complement strand
CTCCTGAACCTGCTCGGCCTGCTGGACAAGCCGACCGAGGGCGAGTACCTGCTCGACGGGATCCCCACGGCCGGGGCCGGCGAGCGCGAGCGCGCTGCGCTGCGGGCCGGTCACATCGGGTTCGTGTTCCAGGCCTTCCACCTCATGCCGCACCGGACCGTGCTCGAGAACGTCCTGCTCGCCACGCTCTACAGCGGGGTGCCCCGGTCCGAGCGTCGCGACCGCGCGGTGGCCGCGCTCGACCGGGTCGGGCTCAGCCACCGGGTCGACTTCGTCCCCACGGTCCTGTCGGGCGGCGAGCGGCAGCGGGCCGCCGTCGCGCGCGCGGTCGTGGCGCAGCCGCGGGTGCTGCTCGCCGACGAGCCGACGGGGAACCTCGACTCCGAGAGCTCGGCGAGCGTGCTCGACCTGTTCGACGAGCTGCACTCGGGCGGGCTGACCCTGCTGGTGATCACGCACGACGACGAGGTCTCCGCGCGTGCGCAGCGCCGGGTGCGCATCGCCGACGGCTACCTGCGCGAGATCCCGTGACCGCCCTGGCGCAGCGGGTGGCGCGGACCGACCGGTTCGGGTTCCGGGACCTGCTCGCCGAGGCCGCGGCCGGCATCGGTGCGCGCCCGGGTCGGCTGTTGCTGACCATCCTGGGCACCGTGCTGGGCATCGCGTCCGTGGTGGTGACCGTCGGGCTGGCGCAGACCGCGTCGGGGCAGATCAACAAGCAGTTCGACGCGGTCGCCGCGACGCAGGCGGTCGCCGAGCCGGAGACCAACAACGGCTGGGACGGCTCCGAGCGCGCGATCGGCACACTGCCGTGGGACGCGTCGGAGCGCGCCGAGCGCCTCGCGGGCGTCGAGGCGGCGGGGACCTTCTCCACCGTGGACGTCGGCGACGCGGAGATCACCGCGGTGCCGGTGCAYGACCCGTCGGCCGCCCGCACGGCCG
This sequence comes from Cellulomonas sp. P4_B5_2, assembly GCF_056402235.1. NCBI lineage: Bacteria > Bacillati > Actinomycetota > Actinomycetes > Micrococcales > Cellulomonadaceae > Cellulomonas > Cellulomonas sp. P4_B5_2. Next base: position 17,319 of record NZ_JBFUHU010000101.1, on the reverse strand, counting down.
CGCCCGACGTCATCGCCACCTCACCCGGGGCGCTCGACGCCATCGGCGGCCGGGTGGTCCAGGGCCGCTACTTCGACGCCGGGCACGACGACCGCGCCGATCGCGTGGTCGTGCTCGGGGTGGACGCGGCCCGGCGGCTCGGCGTGGTCCGCGTGGACCGCCAGCCGTCGATCTTCATCGGCGACCGCGCCTACCAGGTCATCGGCATCATCGACGACGTGGTGCGGCGCTCCGACGTCCTGGGCGGCGTGCTGATGCCGGAGGGGACCGCGCGAGCGGACTTCGCCCTGGCGGCGCCCGGCGAGCTCCACCTGCACCTCGCTGTCGGCGCCGGGCCCGTGGTGGGCAGCCAGCTGGCGACCGCGCTGGACCCCAACGCACCCGAGACCATCGACGTGCAGACGCCGCCGGCCACCTCGAAGGTGCGGCAGAGCGTGCAGGCGGACGTGAACACGATCTTCCTGGCGCTCGGCGGGGTGGCGCTGCTCATCGGCGGCGTGGGCATCGCGAACGTGACCCTGCTGTCCGTGCTGGAGCGTGTCGGCGAGATCGGTCTGCGGCGGGCGCTGGGGGCCACCCGGCGGGACATCGGCGCGCAGTTCATGGTCGAGTCCGTGGTCGTCGGGCTGCTGGGCGGGATGCTGGGGGCCGCCCTCGGGGTGGCCGTCGTCGTCGGGGTCAGCGCCGCGCAGGAGTGGACCCCCATCCTCGACCTGCGGATGGTCGGCGTCGCGGCCCTGGCGGGCGGCGTCATCGGGCTCCTCGCCGGGCTCTACCCGTCGCTCAAGGCCGCATCGATCGAACCCATCGCCGCGCTGCGCGGGGGCGTCTGACGCGTCACGTCCTCGTGCAGCGACCAGAACACGGAGTAGGGAGTCTGCGTCTGCTCGGTCGGTCGCGCGGCGAACTCCTCGAAGATCGCCTGCACGCGCGACAGCAGCTCCTGCAGGCCGTCGTCGTCGAGCCGCAGGCCGAGGCGGGTCACGAGGACCTCCTGCGGGTCCACGAGCGCGACCTCCTCGAGGAACGTGTCGATGAGGATCCGGCTCATGCCCGGACCGCCCGGAGTGCGCCACGACTTCCGGGTGGCGAGGTACGGCACCTCGCGTGAGCCGCGCGCCCCCCGGCGCACCGGCTCGGCGACGAGGAACCCCCGGTCGACGAGCGTGCGGACGTGGTGCAGGACGGTCGCCGGGTTGCGGCCGAGCCGCTGTGCGATCTCCCGGTTGGTGAGGGGCTCGTCGAGGCACAGCCGCAGGATCCGGATGCGCAGCGTGCTCGCCAGAGCCCGGGCATCGGCGTCCGCGTCGGCCGTCGAGGCGTCGTCAGCGGGTGCGGGTTCCGTCACGCAGACCATCCTCCCACAGTGATTGACATTTCCCAATCAGTCGTCCCATGCTGGTCGCATGAGCACCGACCGCACCACTGTCGCACCCGAGCGCCCCCGCTCGTTGGTGCACCACCCGGACTTCCGCCGACTCTGGACGGGCGACGCCCTCGGCCAGCTGGGGGCGCAGCTGACCGCCCTGGCGCTGCCGATCTTCGCGGTCCAGCAGCTGGCCGCGACCGAGTGGGAGATGGGCGTCCTCACCGCCGCCGAGTACGCCGCGTTCCTGGTGATCGGGCTGCCCGCGGGCGCCTGGGTGGACCGGATGCGCAAGCGCCGGGTGCTCATCGTGGCGGACCTCGTGCGCGCCACCGTGCTCGCCGCGGTCGTGGTGACCGCAGCCACCGGGCACGCGTCGATCCCGTTGCTCGTCGTCGCCGCCCTGGTCATCAGCGCCGCCACGGTGTTCTTCGACGTGTCGCACCAGAGCTACATCCCAGGACTGGTCGGCCTCGAGCACCTGGTCGAGGGCAACTCGAAGCTGCAGGCCACGGCCTCGGTCGCGCAGGTGGCCGCCCCCGCGCTCGGCGGTCTGCTGCTCCGGGTGATCACCGCGCCCGCACTCATCGCGGTCACCGTGGTCACGTACCTGGTCTCGGCGTTCGCCGTCGGCCGCATCCGGCACGTCGAGACGCCCCCGCACCCCAGCACGCGCCGGCCGCTGAAGGTCGAGATCGCCGAGGGACTGCGGTTCGTCCTGCACGAGCCGTACCTGCGCCGGATCGTCGCATGCACCTCGCTGGGCAACTTCGCGGGGTCGCTCGCCGGTGCGGTCACCGTGATCTACGTGCTGCGCACGCTCGACCTGGGCACCGCCACRTGGGGCGCGATCGTCTCCGCCGGCGCGATCGGCGGGCTGCTCGGAGCCGTGGTCGCGGGCCGGCTCGCGCAGTGGATCGGCGAGGGCCGGATCATCCCCCTCTCCGCGCTGGTCATGGCACCCGCCTCCGCACTGATGCCCCTGGCGTCCACCGGGGTGGTCCCGGCCGCACCGCTGCTCATCGCCGGTGGCGCCGCGTTCGGGTTCGCCGTCATCGTCTACAACGTGGCCCAGGTGAGCTTCCGCCAGCGCGTGTGCCCGCCGCCGCTGCTCGGTCGCATGAACGCGTCCGTGCGGTTCATCGTGTGGGGCTCGATGCCGATCGGTGGCCTGCTCGGCGGCTGGCTCGGCACGCACCTGGGCGTGCTCCCGACGCTCTGGGTGTCGGTCGGGATCATGGCGCTCGCCGCGGTGCCCGTCGTGGTCTCGCCGCTCCTGGGCATGCGCGACCTGCCGGGCGCCCCCGTCGCGGCCGACCCGCAGGCAGACGCGACGGAGGCCTGACCTCAGCGCGCGGGCCCCTCCGCGGCGAGCAGCACCTCGAGGCGTGCCCGGTACTCGGTCTCGTCGATCTCCCCGCGGGCGTAGCGCTCGGCGAGCACGGTCCGTGCGCCTCCCCCGTCGCGCTGGCCGTCCCAGCCCGCCCAGTAGCGCCGGCGGCGGCGGCCACCCAGGGCGAAGAGCACGGCGATCAGGCCGAACCAGAACAGGGGGACGAGCAGGAACCAGGGTCCGGGTCCCCACCCCCAGCCGTAGCCGACGGGGTGGGACACGAGCGTGGTGAGCATGACGACCTCCGAGGACGCGGCGGCCGACCGTCGACCGCACCACCACCGTCGCTCGGGCACCGACCGCCCGTCGTCGTCCCCCCGGAGCGTCGTGGTCGCTCCGAGCGGAGTCAGGCGGACCAGCCGGGGCGCACCAGCCCGGACTCGTAGGCCACGACCACGAGCTGCGCACGGTCGCGGGCGCCGAGCTTCGTGCCCGCCCGGAGCACGTGCGTCTTGACGGTGAGCGGGCTCAGGAAGAGCCGCGCGCCGATCTGGTCGTTGGACAGCCCTTCGGCGACGAGCACGAGCACCTCGCGCTCGCGGGGGGTGAGGTTGGAGAGGGCGGCCGGCTCCGCGACCTCCCGCGTCGCCCGCGCGACGGTGGCCAGCAGCCGGCGCGTGACCGTCGGCGACAGGAGCGCATCACCGGCCGCCACCACGCGCACGGCCCGCAGGAGGTCGGCCGGCTCGGTGTCCTTGACCAGGAAGCCCGACGCTCCCCCGCGGATCGCCTCGGCCACGTACTCGTCCAGCTCGAACGTGGTCACCACGACCACCCGCACCCGCGCGGCGCGCGGGTCGTCGACGATGCGGCGCGTCGCGGTCAGACCGTCCGTACCCGGCATGCGGATGTCCATGAGCACGACGTCGGGCAGGAGCTCGAGCGCGAGCCGGACCGCGTCGTCGCCCGTGACCGCCTCGCCGACCACGGTCATGTCCGGCTCGGCGTCGATGAGGGCACGGAAGCCACCTCGGACCAGCCCCTGGTCGTCGGCCAGCAGCACCCGGATCACCGCGGGACCTCCAGCCGGACGTGGAAGCCGGTCGGCCCGGACGCAGCGGTCAGCGTGCCGCCGAGGGCCTCCGCCCGCTCGCGCATGCCGCGCAGCCCGTACCCCTCGACCAGCGTGCCGACGGGGGGTCCGTCGTCCCGGACGTCGAGCACCACCGTCTCGCCCACAGCCAGGCTGACCTGCACGGATGCACCGGGAGCGTGCCGACGGACGTTGGTGAGCGCCTCCTGGAGGGTGCGGAGCACCACCGTGCCGACCTGGTCGCCGACCTGCGCGTCGAGCCCGTCCGCCTCGATGCGCAGGCCGTCGTCGCGCGCCCGGTCCACCAGACCCTGGAGGCTCCTGGTCCGCGCCGGCTCCCGCGGGGCCTCACCGTCCGCGCGCAGCACGCCCAGCACGTCCCGGACCTCGTCGAGGGCGTCCCGGCTGGCCTCCCGGATCTCGACGAGCGCGCGCCGAGCGGCCTCCGGCTCCCGCTCCATCAGGTGCAGGCCCACCCCGGCCTGCACGGTGATCCCCGACAACGAGTGCGCCAGCACGTCGTGCAGCTCCCGGGCGATCCGCAACCGCTCGGCCGCGACCGCCGACTCCTGCCGGGACAGCTGCGCCGCCCGCAGCGCCTGCATCCGCTCCCCGCGGCCGCGCGCGCCCTCCCCCACGAGCATCGCGACGAGGAGCCCGGTCACCGCGAGAGTGGCGTAGACCGGGCTCGGGGACGGGGTCGTCGCCGCGAGCACCGCGACACCGACGGCACCGGCGGTGCCCGCGCCCCAGGAGAGCCACCGCTGCCGCGTCGCGCCCAGGGCCACCACCACGAAGGCCAGCGGCACGAGCACCGGTCCCGGCTCGTAGCCGAGCGCCAGGTAGGTCAGCGGACCGGCGACCGCGAGCACCGCGCCGAGCACCGCGACCGGTCCGCGCTGCACCACCGCGACGAGGCCGGCGGGAGCGAGCAGGAGGAGCACCGCGGCGAGGAGGTCGAACGCCCTGGCCTGCGGATGCCGCCGGCTGGCGGCCGCGCAGCCGAGGACCGTGACCAGTGCGAGGAAGGTCGCGGGGACGACGACCCAGCCCGGCCGGACGCGCCCCCAGGGCGGTCCGGTCCACGGCGCGCTCGTCACCCGACCACCGTAGCCAGCGGGGAACGCCCGCCGCGTGGTCCGGAAGGAGCGCCGCGCCCGCTCCGTGCGGACCGGTCAGAGGTCGTACTCGACCACCACAGGGGCGTGGTCGGAGAACCGCTCCGCGTACGTCGCTGCGCGGTCCACGGTTGCGCGGACTGCGGCGTCAGCGAGGTCCGGCGTCGCCAGCTGGTAGTCGATGCGCCAGCCCGCGTCGTTGTCGAACGCCTTGCCGCGCCAGGACCACCACGTGAACGGTCCCGGCCCCTCACCGCCGAGCTCGCGGCCGAGGTCGTGCCAGCCGAGGTCGTCGAACCACCGGTCGAGGTAGGCGCGCTCGCGCGGCAGGAAGCCCGCGGACTTGAGGTTGCCCTTCCAGTTCCTGATGTCGGCCTCGCGGTGCGCGATGTTCACGTCCCCCGCGACGACCGCGTAGCCGCCCTGCTCCGCGATGTCGGCCAGCCGTCCGGTGACGTGGTCGAGGAACGCGTACTTCTCGTCCATCGACGGCATCCCCGCGGTGGCGGAGTGCAGGTAGGTGGACACCACCGTGATGCTCCGTGCGGGTGCGCCCTCGTGCGCGGGCAGCTCCAGGTCCGCCTCGACCCAGCGGCCGGAGTCCCCCGTCACGCCCGTCTTCAGGCCGATCCGGACCGCCGTCATCGGCAGCCTGCTCGCGATGGCGACGCCCGCGCGGCCCTTGGTCTCGCTGGCCTCGTGCGCCAGGTGCCACTCCCCCGCCGGCAGGTGGTCCGCCAGGATCTCGTCCGACGCACGGACCTCCTGCAGGAGCACCACGTCCGGGTTGCGGGCCTCCAACCAGGCACCCATTCCCCGCTTGTAGGCGGCCCGGATGCCGTTGACGTTCACGCTCGCGATGGTCAGCACCGGACCATCCAACCCCAGACCACGGACAGCTCCGGCCGCGTCTCGATCACGTGCCCGCGTAAGCCGCTTCGAGGGCATCGATGTCCAGCTTGCCCATGGTGAGCATGACCGCCATCGCGCGAGCGACCCCCTCGGCGTCGGGACGCGACATCACGTCGTCGAGCTGGACGGGGACCACCTGCCACGAGACGCCGAACTTGTCGACGAGCCAGCCGCACTGGCTCGGTCGGCCGCCGTCGGCGGTCAGGACCTCCCAGTAGTGGTCGACCTCAGCCTGGTCCTGACAGTCCAGGACGAACGAGAAGGCCTCGTCGAGCGTGAAGTGCGGGCCACCGTTGAGGAACGTCGTGCGCATGCCGTCGATCGTCAGCTCCACGATGAACTCGGCACCCTCGGCGAGGCCGGGCGTGCCGGGCGGTGCTGTCACGACGGAGTGGATCGTCGTGCGCGGGATCACCGACGCGTAGAACTGCGCGGCCGGCACGGCTTGGTCGTCGAACCAGAGGTGCGGACGGACGATGCCCATGACAGGGCTCCTCTCCGACGACCGGGGCCGGCCGTCACAAGGACAGCCTGGCCCCGGTCGGGGCAGAACTCAGCCCAGGAGTCGCTCCGCCGTCTCCACGACGTTGGTCAGCAGCATCGCCCGCGTCATCGGCCCGACCCCGCCCGGGTTCGGTGACACCCACGAGGCCACCTCGCGCACCCCGGGGTCGACGTCGCCGACGACGCGGCTCTTGCCCGTCTCCGGGTCGGTGGACCGCGAGACGCCGACGTCGATGACGACCGCGCCGGGCTTGATGATGTCGGCCGCAGCAGCCCGATCGAGCGCCCGACGGTGACCCCGCGTCCGACGATGACGACGTCCGCACCGCGCAGGTCGATGTCGTGCCGGAGCAGCAGGTCGATGATGCCGCGCGGCGTGCACGGCAGCGGGGACGTGACCGGCTCGTTGACCCGGAGCACCAGGCGACCGAGGTTGGTCGGGTGCAGGCCGTCGGCGTCCTTGTCGGGGTCGACGAGCTCCAGCACCCGGTTGGTGTCGATGCCCTTCGGCAGCGGCAGCTGGACGATGAACCCGGTGCACTCCGGGTCCTCGTTCAGCCGCCGGACCGCCGCCTCGATCTCGTCCTGCGTGGCCGTGGCCGGCAGGTCCTCCCGGATCGAGGCGATGCCGACCTCGGCGCAGTCCTTGTGCTTGCCGGCCACGTACCAGCGCGAGCCGGGGTCGTCGCCGACGAGCAGCGTGCCCAGCCCGGGCGTGACCGACCGCGCCGCGAGCGCCGCGACGCGTTCGGTCAGCTCAGCCTTGATCCGGGCCGCGGTCGCGGTCCCGTCGAGGAGCTGCGCCGTCATCAGTACTGCTGCAGGTCGGAGTACAGCGGGAACGCGTCGGTGAGCTTGAGCACCCGGGCCTTGAGCGCGTCGAGGTCGGTCGAGGCACCGTTGATCAGGGCGGTCGCGATGATGTCGGCGACCTCCGTGAACTCGGCGTCGCCGAAGCCGCGCGTGGCCAGCGCCGGCGTGCCGATGCGCAGGCCGGAGGTGACGCGCGGGGGGCGCGGGTCGAACGGCACCGCGTTGCGGTTCACGGTGATGCCGGCGGAGTGCAGGAGGTCCTCCGCCTGCTGGCCGTCGAGGTCGGAGTGCCGCAGGTCGACGAGCACCAGGTGCACGTCGGTGCCGCCGGTGAGCACCGAGACGCCGGCCTTCGCCACGTCCGGCGCGGACAGGCGCTCGGCGATGAGCCGGGCGCCGTCGATGGTGCGCTGCTGGCGGTCCTTGAAGTCGTCGGTGGCCGCGACCTTGAACGCGACGGCCTTGGCGGCGATCACGTGCATGAGGGGGCCACCCTGCTGGCCGGGGAACACGGCCGAGTCGATCTTCTTCGCGTACTCCTCACGGCTCAGGATGAAGCCGGAGCGGGGGCCGCCGATCGTCTTGTGCACCGTGGAGGACACCACGTCGGAGTGCGGCACCGGGTTCGGGTGCAGGCCGGCGGCCACCAGGCCGGCGAAGTGCGCCATGTCGACCCAGAGCTTGGCGCCCACCTCGTCGGCGATCGACCGGAACGCCGCGAAGTCGAGCTGGCGCGGGTACGCGGACCAGCCGCCGATGATCACGTCGGGACGCTGCTCGAGCGCCTTCTCGCGCACGACGTCCATGTCCACCAGGAACGTCTGCGGGTCCACGCCGTACGCGCCGACCTCGTAGAGCTTGCCGGAGAAGTTGATCTTCATGCCGTGCGTGAGGTGGCCGCCGTGGGCCAGCTCGAGGCCGAGGATCTTGTCGCCCGCGTTGATCAGAGCGTGCAGCACAGCCGCGTTGGCCGTGGCGCCCGAGTGGGGCTGGACGTTGGCGTGCTCGGCACCGAACAGGGCCTTGGCGCGGGCGATCGCGATGTTCTCCGCGATGTCGACCTGCTCGCAGCCGCCGTAGTAGCGGCGGCCGGGGTAGCCCTCGGCGTACTTGTTGGTGAGCACGGAGCCCTGCGCCTGCAGGACGGCCCGCGGCACGAAGTTCTCGCTCGCGATCATCTCGAGCGTGCCCTGCTGGCGGGCGAGCTCACCGTCGAGGACGGCGGCGATCTCGGGGTCCAGCTGGGAGATGTTCTGGTCCATCAGGGGGATGCTCATGGCACTCCTTCGCAGTCAGCGTGTACGCGCGCGTCCGGCACCCGCACACTCGTGTGTGGTGACCGGGGGCCCAGGCGTCCGACCCGTTGGTCTGCTGCTGCGTCGCTCCCCGGTGGTGACCCACCCGCTGCGCCAGTCGCGACGGGTAGAGGCTACCAAGGCTCAGGCCTCGTCGGACCCATCACCGAGGATCTTGCGCAGGTACGCGTACGTCAGGTCGCCGGCCGTCTGSTCGTGCTGGTGCTCGTACCCGTGCTTGGCGTAGAGCGCGAGGTTCTGCACCGAGTCGCGGCCGGTGAACACCCAGACCTCCTCGATGCCCTCGGGCAGGTGCGGCAGGATCGCCATGAGCATCTGGGTGCCGAACCCCTGACCCTGCAGGTCGGGAGCCACGGCGAACCGGCCGAGCGTGGCCTTGGTGCCCTCGATGAGCATCCGGATCGAGCCGACCAGCCGGTGCCCGTACCAGCCGCCGAGCGTGATGACGCCGTCGCGCTGCAGGTCCGCCTCGAGCTCCTCGAGCGTCTGCGTGAGCGGGGGGATGTGCGGGTCTCCGTACTGCTGGGCCTCCGTGACGAACGCCGCGCGACGCAGCGTGAGCAGCTCACCGGCGTCGTCGACGGTCACCGAACGGATCTCGAGGTCGGGCTGCGTCATGCGGCCCATCGTGTCAGCCGATCCGCACGACCACTACTCTCGGACACCGTGTCCCCCGTCTCCTCTGAAGCCACGCACTGGGTTCTTACCCTCTCCTGCCCCGACCGCCCCGGGATCGTCCACGCGGTCGCCGGGCTGCTGGCTGAGCACGGGGGGAACATCACCGAGTCCCAGCAGTTCGGGGACCCGCTGTCCGGGCTGTTCTTCATGCGGGTGCAGGTCACCGCGTCGACGCCGCGCGACGAGCTCGAGGCCGCGTTCGCGCCGGTCGCGCGGCAGTTCGCCATGGACTGGTCGCTCGACGTGGTGGGCCGGCCGGTCCGCACGCTCGTCATGGGCTCGACCGCCGCGCACTGCCTGAACGACCTCGCGTTCCGCCAGCGCTCGGAGAACCTGCCGATCGAGCTCGTCGCGGTGGTGTCCAACCACACGGTCCTGGAGCCGCTGGCCGACTTCTACGGCATCCCGTTCCACCACGTGCCCGTCACCGCGGCGACCAAGGCGCAGGCCGAGGCGCGCCTGCTCGAGCTGGTCCGCGAGCTCGACGTCGAGCTGGTCGTGCTGGCGCGCTACATGCAGATCCTGTCCGACGACCTGTGCCGGGCCCTGCAGGGCCGCGTGATCAACATCCACCACTCGTTCCTGCCGTCGTTCAAGGGCGCCCGCCCGTACGCGCAGGCCCACGACCGGGGCGTCAAGCTCATCGGCGCCACCGCGCACTACGTCACCGGGGACCTCGACGAGGGCCCGATCATCGAGCAGGACGTCGAGCGCGTCGACCACAGCCGCCACGTCGAGGACCTGGTCGCCCTGGGGCAGGACGTCGAGCGCCGCGCCCTGGCCCGTGCCGTCCGATGGCACGCGGAGCACCGGGTGCTCCTCGACGGGCACCGGACCATCGTCTTTCGCTAAACGCTTCGTGCCCTGACCTCGGGGGACGGCGGTCGGGCACGCTCCGGGGATGAAGCCGTCCCTGCGCCGCACCGTCGCGGCCGCCACCACCCTCGCCCTCGGCGTGCTCGGTCTCGCGGCCGCCGCGCTGACCACCGCACCGGCCGCGCAGGCCGCGTCGCTGGTCAGCGTCCCGAGCTTCGGCAGCAACCCCGGCCAGCTCGGCATGAGCCTGTTCGTGCCGGACTCGCTGCCGGCCAAGCCCGCGGTGCTCGTGGTCGTGCACTGGTGCACCGGGTCCGCCCAGGCAATCTACGACGGGGGGCAGTTCGACGAGCTGGCCACCCGGTACGGCTACATCGTCGTCTACCCGCAGGCCAACCGGAGCGGCAGCTGCTTCGACGTCAGCTCGTCGGGGGCCCTGACGCACGGCGGCGCCAGCGACCCGACGAGCATCGTGTCGATGGTCCGGCACGTGCAGCAGCAGTACACGACCGATACCAGCCGCGTGTTTGTCACGGGCGTCTCGTCCGGCGCGATGATGACCGAGGTGCTGCTGGCCACCTACCCCGACGTGTTCGCTGCCGGGTCCGCGTTCTCGGGCGTGCCGGCCACGTGCTTCGCAACGACGTCGCCGCCGCCCGGCACCACGTCGCAGGCCCCCTGGAACAGCGACTGCTCGGGCGGTCGCCGAGTGCTGACCGGAGCGCAGTGGGGCGACCTCGCCCGCGCGGCCTACCCCGGCTACACGGGAGCACGGCCGCGCGTGCAGCTATGGCACGGGTCCGAGGACACGACCCTGAGCTACGTGAACTTCGGCGAGGCGATCAAGCAGTGGACCAACGTACTGGGCGTCAGCGCGACGCCGGCGTCGACCGACTCCCCCGCGAGCGGCCAGACCCGTACCCGCTACGGCGCGACCGGCGACCGGGCACCCGTCGAGGCGATCAGCCTGCAGGGCGTCGGCCACAACCTGCCGGTGGACGCGGCCGCCGCGATCCACTTCTTCGGCCTGGACACGACGAGCACCCCGTCGCCCACCACGCCGGCCCCGACCACACCCGTCCCGACGACGCCGGCACCCACGACGCCCGCACCCACGCCCTCAGGTGCCTGCACCGTCACCTACTCCATGAACCAGTGGAACACCGGCTTCACGGCGAACATCACGGTCAGGTCGGCGGTCGCGCTGAACGGGTGGACGCTGACCTGGACCTACCCGTCCGGCCAGACCGTCACGCAGGCGTGGAGCTCGGTCACCACGCAGTCCGGGTCGGTGGTGACCGCGAAGAACGCCGCCTGGAACGGCTCCGTCCCCGCGGGCGGCTCCACCCAGTTCGGCCTCAACGGCGCCTACACGGGCACCAACACGCCCCCGACGAGCTTCGCCCTCAACGGGACCGCCTGCACGCGCACCTGACGGCTCCCCGCCGGCGGGCCGCGGCCGGCGCCGGTTGGGCCTCAGGACTCGCGGGCGCGGCGCTGTAGCGCGTCGATCGTGACCGCGACGGCCAGCACCAGGCCGGTCACCACCAGGCGCGCCGACTGGTCCAGGTTCAGCAGGGTGAGCCCCGTGGAGATCGACTGCACGACGAGGATGCCCACGAGCGCCGACCACGCCGACCCGCGCCCGCCGAACAGGCTGGTCCCGCCGATGACGGCTGCCGCGATCGCGGTGAGGTTGGTGTCCCCGGCGCCGCTGCCCTGGTTCGCCGCCGCGAGGCGACCGACCGCGAGCACCCCACCGAGCGCGGCGAGCGTCGAGCACGCCACGAACGCGGAAATGAACACGCGTCGCACGGGAACACCGGCCTTGCGGGCGGCCTCGGCGTCGCCGCCGACCGCGCGCACGAACCGGCCCCAGCGCGTCCGGCGCAGCAGCAGGTCGGTGAGCGCGACGAGCCCGACGAAGAGCGCGAAGACCGCGCCCACGCCACGGTTGGTGCCGAGGTAGGCCACGACGACGGACAGCACCGCCGCCAGCGCGACCACCCGGGCCACGACCTGCCACAGGGGCGCGACCGGCAGCTCCACCCGGAGCCGACGTACGCGGTCCATGGCACGTCCGGCGGCGTACGCGACGACGACGAGCGCGACGATCGCCCAYGACGTCGCGGGCGCCAGGAACGCGGTCTGGCAGAACCGCACCAGCCACCACTCGAACGGCAGGTTGACCGACCCTGTGGGCCCGAGCACGCGCATCTGCAGCCCCGTGACCACCAGCAGCCCGGCCAGCGTGAACACGAAGCTCGGCACCGCCAGCCGCGTGTGCAAGGACGCGTAGATGGACCCGACGAGCACCCCGACCGCGAGCGCGGCGAGGACCGAGAGCCACAGCGGCCAGCCCAGCTGCACCGAGCCCACGGCCACGACGGCGGCGGCCAGCCCGGAGACTGCGCCGACCGACAGGTCGATCTGCCCCACGTGCAGGGTGAGCACCACCCCCAGCGCGATCACGCCCGTGGCGGCCGACTGCTGCGTGAGGTTGACCAGGTTGTCGCTGGACAGGAAGTGCGGGTTGAGCAGCTGGAACACGACCCCGATCAGCACGAGCACCACGGCGACGGGCAGCACGCCCAGGTCGCCGGTGCGCAGTCGCCGCCAGGTCGTCGCGACGAGGCCCGAGTCGGCGACCACGGCGCTCATCGGGCGATCCCGGTCACGGCCGCCAGCAGCTCTTCGTAGCTGGTCCGCGCGGCGTCGAACACGCCGTTGACGCGACCGAGCCGGAGCACGACGATCCGGTCCGCCACGGCCTGCACGTCGGCCAGGGAGTGGCTGGTCAGGACCACGCCGAGCCCGCGCTCGCGCAGCCGCTCGACGAGCGTGAGGAACTCCGCCGTCTGGCGCAGCCCGAGCGCGGCGGTGGGCTCGTCGAGGACGATCACCCGCGGCTCCCCCAGGAGCGACCGGGCGATGGCGACGGCCTGCCGCTGACCGCCGGACAGGGCGGCGACGGGTACCCGCACCGACGGCACGCGCGCGGCGAGCTGGTTCAGCAGCTCCCACGCGTGCTTCTCCATGGTGACCTCGTCGAGCAGGAGCCCTCGCTCGGCCTCGTGCCCGAGGTAGAGGTTCTCGACGACGTCGAGGTTGGCGCACAGGGCCAGGTCCTGGAACACCGCCGCCACGCCGAGCCCGCGCGCGACCGACGGGTCCGAGAGCGTCACGGGGTGGCCGTCGACCAGGACGTCGCCGGTGTCCGGGACGAGCGCTCCGGTGAGGGCGCCGACGAGCGTCGACTTGCCCGCGCCGTTGTCCCCGATGACGGCGACGACCTCGTGGGCGTGCACCTGCAGGTCGACGTCGACGAGGGCGCGCGCCGCCCCGTAGCTCTTGGACACGGCGCGCAGGGCGAGGATCGGCTCGCTCACGGCGCCCCTCCGTCGAGCAGGCCTGCGGCCGCGCAGGCGTCGGTGTAGGGATCCACACAGATCTCCTCGGTGGTGTAGACGCCGCCGTCGACGATGACGCGGTGCAGATTGTCCAGGGTCACGGGCACGGGGCTGAGCAGCAAGGAGGGCACACCGGCGACGCGGGCGGTGGTGACCGGCACCTCGCCGCGCAGCACGCGGACGGCCAGCTCCGCGGCGGTGCGCGCCTGTCCGCCGATCGCCTTGTAGACGGTCATCGACTGGTCGCCGGTGACGATCCGCTGGATCGCCGCCAGCTCCGCGTCCTGCCCGGTCACCGGGGGGACGGGGTCCAGCCCGGCGGCCTTCATGGCCGAGATCGCCCCGCCGGCGGTCCCGTCGTTGGCGGCGTAGACGGCGTCGACCCGGCCCGCGTACTGCGTGAGCTGCCCCGTCACCCACTCCTGCGCCTTGTCCGGGCTCCAGTCGGGGGTGTCGTACGAGGCCAGGATCTCGATGGGCGCGTCGGCGAACGCGTCGGCGACGCCGGCCTCGAGCGCCGCCGAGTTCGGGTCGGTCGCCGCACCGTTGACCATGAGGACGCCCTGGGGCGGATCGTCGGGCCCGGTCCGGCCGGCCGCCAGCTCGCGCACGAGCGCCTCACCCTGGTACCGGCCGATGCGACGGCTGTCGAACGAGACGTAGTAGTCGAGGTCGGCGTCGGAGATGAACCGGTCGTACGCGATGACCGGCACCCCCCGGCGGTGCGCCTGCCCGACGATGCTCACGGCCGCCGCGGCGTCGACGGCGTCGAGCACGAGCACCCCGGCGCCCTGCGTCAGCGCGGACTCGGCCTGCTGCTGCTGCGTGGCGGCGTCCTGGTCGGCGTTGGCGTAGACGACGGTGCACTCGGGGCACCGGTCGTGGACGACCTTCTCGAACTCGGGGCGGTCCACCGCCTCATACCGCGCGGTCTTCGACTCCGGGAGCAGCAAGGCGATCACCTGGTCGGAGGGGGCCGCGTCCGTCGGGGCGGCCGCACACCCCGCGAGGACGAGCGCCACGGCGAGGGCCGCCGTCAGCGAGCGGGTCATACGACCACCGCCCCGGCGCCGGCGATCGTGACCGTGTCGAGCGCCACGGCGAGCGCCCCGCGCACCTCGGCGGCGGCGCCGAGCTCCGCGCCCACCACCGGGACCGGACCGGCCGTGCTCGGGATCGTGCGCTGCGCGAGCGCGATGCGCAGAGGCTCGAGCAGCAGCTCCCCCGCGTCCGCCAGCTCCCCGCCGACCACCAGGAGCTCGGGGTCGAACAGGTTGCACACGCTGGCGGCGGCGACGCCGAGGTGGTGCCCTGCATCTGCGATGACGCGCCGGCACCCGGTGTCGCCGGCCTCGGCGCGGGCGATCACGTCGCGCAGCGTGAGGTTGCCGTGGCTGGGCCGCAGCATCTCGAGCAGGACCGGGGCGCCGACGTACATCTCCAGGCAGCCGCGGTTGCCGCAGCGGCACACGGGGCCCTGGTCGTCGATCGTCGTGTGCCCGATCTCGCCGGCGGCGCCGACCCGGCCGTGGAACACCTCGCCGCCGAGCACGAGCCCCCCGCCGACCCCGTGGGAGGCGCGGATGTAGACGACGTGCTGCTTGCCGCGGGCCGCGCCGAGGCGGACCTCCGCCAGCGCACCGAGGTTGGCGTCGTTGTCGACGTACACGGGCAGGCCGAGCCGCTCGCCGAGCATCTGCGGCACCCGTGCGCCGTCCCAGCCGCGCAGCATGCCCAGCGAGGAGAGCTGGCCGGTGCGCACGTCGACCGGAGCGGGCACGCCGACGCCGACGGCCAGGACCTCGGGCAGGGTCGCGTCGACCGAGTCGACCATCTCGGTGAGCAGGAGGGCCGCGCGCTCGAGGCCCTGGTCGGCGCGGTGGTCGGGGGGCAGCGGCATGCGCTGCTCGGCGACGATCCGGTGGGCGACGTCCGACAGGGCCACGCGCAGGGACCGGGTCCCGAAGTGCATGCCGGCGACGAGGCCGAGGTTGCGGGCGAGGGTCACCTGCTGGGCCCGGCGTCCGCTGCGGGACGTCGGCGCCGTGTGCAGCACACCGGCGGACGTCAGCTCTTTGACGATGTTGGACACGGTGGCTGGGGACAGGCCTGTGACGCCGGCCAGCTCGACCTGCGTGAGGGAGCCACGCTGCTGGACGGCGCTGACGATCCGCGCCCGGTTGGCTTCACGCAGTGAAGTCTGCGAGCCCGGGGTGACCCGGTCATTGCCCACCGGCGCAGGATACACAGCGGCAGGCGCGCACCTGGGTGAACCTCCTCGACGCGCGTGCGGCCGACCGACGGGAGTGCTCGCTCACGCACGCCGACCTGCGACGACGGCGGAGAAATGCCCCAGACCAGGAGGTCTGCCGCCACCCGGGCAGGCCCGCGTCTCCAGCGGGTGAAGACGAGATCACGATTTGGCCACTCATGTGTTCACTTCTTGACTTCAATGTGGCCCCGGCTATGTGATGTGACCCGGATCGGGCGAGGCGCGACGTTGGGCCTCCGACCGATCGTCCGGCAGACGCTCCCGCTCCGCCGGGCGAGCACCCCGGGCCGCGGGAACCCCACCCCCGGCCAGCAGCACCCCATACCCACGGCAAAGAAGGCGTAGGAGTCACATGCGTACAGCACGCAAGTTCACCGCCATGGCCGCAGGTCTCGCCGTCGCCAGCCTCGCGCTGGCCGCGTGCAGCACCGGCAGCGGCAGCGATGACGAGACCGGCGGAACCGGCAGCGGCGACGAGGTCGAGGTCTTCACCTGGTGGGCCAGCGGGTCCGAGAAGCTCGGCCTCGACGCCCTCGTCGGCGTGTTCGAGACCCAGAACCCCGACGTCACGTTCGTCAACGGCGCGGTCGCCGGTGGCGCCGGCTCCGCAGCCAAGGACCTGCTCCAGACGCGCCTGCAGGCCAACGACCCGCCGGACACGTTCCAGGCCCACGCGGGCGCGGAGCTGACCGACTACATCAACGCCGGCCAGGTCGAGGACGTCTCGGCCCTGTACGACGAGTTCGGCCTGCGCGACGCGTTCCCGGCCGACCTGGTCGACCGCCTGACCGTCGACGGCAAGATCTACTCGATCCCGTCGAACATCCACCGTGCCAACGTCGTCTGGGCCAACACCCAGCTCCTCACGGACTCGGGCCTCGACCCGGCCGCGACGTACGCCTCGCTCGACGACTGGTTCGTCGCGCTCGACGCCGTCAAGGAGAAGACGGGTCGCACGCCGCTCTCGGTGGCGACCACGTGGACCCAGGTCAACCTGTTCGAGACCATCCTCCTGTCCAGCCTGGGCGCCGACGGCTACAACGGTCTCTGGGACGGGTCGACCGACTGGGCCAGCCCCGAGGTCACCGACGCGCTCACCGACTTCGAGAAGCTCATGAGCTACACGAACGAGGACCGCGACGGTCTCGACTGGCCCGACGCGACGCAGCAGGTCATCGACGGCAACGCCGCGTTCAACGTCATGGGCGACTGGGCCGTGGCCGCGTTCGAGGAGGCCGGCAAGAAGGCTCCCGCCGACTACGTCTACATGCCGGTCCCCGGCACCGACGGCGTCTTCGACTTCCTCGCCGACTCGTTCACGCTTCCCGTCGGGGCCCCGCACCCGGCCGGCGCCAAGGCGTGGCTCAAGACGATCGGGTCGCTCGACGGCCAGGTCGCGTTCAACAAGGCGAAGGGCTCCATCCCGGCCCGCAACGACGCCAAGCCCGAGGACTTCTCGGAGTACCAGCAGTCCGCGATGACGTCCTTCGGTCAGGACACCATCGTCTCCTCGCTGGCGCACGGCGCAGCGGCCCCGGCCGCCTGGGCCAACGCGATCTCGGACGCCACCAGCAAGTTCACCACCGGTGGTGGCGACCTCGCCGGCTTCCAGGCCGACCTGGTCGCGGCCGCCGAGGCGAACGCCGGCTGATCCGGCTCACCGCATGACATGGTCCCGTCCCCGGCCC
>NZ_JBFUHU010000100.1:0-10775 GCF_056402235.1 Cellulomonas sp. P4_B5_2 | reverse complement strand
GCCCGGGGAGGAGGCCGCGTGCTCCGACCGGCGGCGCGGGGACGTCGAGGGCCGGCGCGTCCGGCACGTCGATCACCGACGCCGCCGCCGGCGCCTCGACCGCGGGCTGTGCAGCATCGACGCCGGGCATCCCCGTGATGACCGGGGTCTCTCTGGGTGCAGGGGCGGTTCGGGTCCGGTCGTCCGGCGCGCTCCGCACCAGACCGGCAGAGTCCGGCCCGGGCGGGGGCGGCACGAACGGGATCGGCTCGCGCGGCGCCTGGCCCACCGCGTCCGGCGGCACGAACGGGATCGGCTCACGCGGCCCCTGCCCGACGGCGCGCGCGACCGCGGTGTTCCACGCCGCCGTCGTACCCGCTCCGGCGGCCGGCGGTCGCAGGGCCCGTGCGCGGAGCACGAGCGTGCCGGCCGCCTTGTCGTGCCAGCCCCGCTGCGCCGGGCTGTCGTCCCAGGCGCCCGACGCCACCACGACCCACTGGCCCACCAGGCACACGAGGGCACCGGCCGCGACGACCAGCTGCCGGACGAGGATCGCGAGCATGCCGGCGGGTCGACCCGTCGAGACGGCCACCGTCCGGATGCCCACCACGGCGCCGCCGACCGTCGCACCGGTGCGCGCCTCCGCCACCCACTGCCCGACCGCCACCACCAGGCCCAGGAGGCCGGGCAGGAGAACGGCCCGGGTCGCCGACGCGGCCGCGGCGACCGCGTACCCGAGGCCCACCGCGGCCAGTGCGACGAGCACGTCGAGGGCGTACGCCAGCACCCGGGTGCCCACAGGAGCGACCGATCCCGGCGTGACCGGGTACGACGCCGCGCCGCTCGTCGCACGCCGGGACGCGCGCGTGGGCAGTGGCGCGGTCGGCTCGGTCGGGGTCGTGCTCACGGCGGTCCTCCGGCTGCGGTCCCGGGAGCGGGGCCGCGCGGCCATGGTGCCAGATCGGGTCCCCGCGACGACCTCAGGACGCGCGGTCCACCAGCGCGTCCGCGAACGACACGAGCGCGTCCTTCACCGACCCGGCCGGCAGCGGGTCGAGCTCGCGGACCGCGGCCTGCGCCAGCGCGACCGCGCGGTCCCGGGTCTCGCCGACCACCGGGTGCACGCGCAGCGCCGCGACGGCCGACGCGAGGTCGTCGTCGTCCGAGAGGTCGCCGTCGAGGAGGGCGACCAGCCGCCGGTCCTCCTCGGTCGCGTCCGGGCCCGCAGCGCGGGCGCGCAGGAGCAGCGCCGGCATCGTCGGCACCCGCTCCCGCAGGTCCGTCCCCGGCGTCTTGCCGGTGACGTCCCCGTCGGAGGTGAGGTCGATGACGTCGTCGGCCAGCTGGAAGGCCACGCCGATCTTCTCGCCGAACCCGGTGACGGTGGCCACCACGTCGGGTCGGCAGCCCGCGAACATCGCCCCGAACCGGGCCGACGTGGCGATGAGCGACGCGGTCTTGTCCGCCAGCACCTGGAGGTAGTGGGCGACCCGGTCGTCCTCGGGCCGCGGGCCGACGGTCTCGTGCAGCTGGCCGAGGCACAGGCGCTCGAACGTGGCGGCCTGGATGCGGACCGCGTCGGGGCCGAGCCCGGCCACGGTGGCCGATGCCCGGGCGAACAGCAGGTCCCCGGTGAGGATGGCGACCGAGTTGCCCCAGACCTCGTGCGCCGCCGGTGCGCCGCGGCGCAGGGGCGCCGAGTCCATGACGTCGTCGTGGTAGAGCGTGGCCAGGTGGGTGAGCTCGACGACGACCGCGGCGTCGACCACCTCACGCCGCGAGCCGTCGCCCAGCTCGGCCGCCAGCAGGGTGAGCAGCGGGCGCAGCCGCTTGCCGCCGGCGTTCACCAGGTGGCGCGACGCGTCGTCGGCCAGAGGGTCCACGTTGGTCACCGCGTCCCGCAGGCGCTCCTCGACCAGCGCGAGGCGCACGGCCAACCGGTCGGCCAGGTCAGGATCGGCCAGCGGGAAGGCCGTCAGGGAAGTCACGGCTAGAACCTATCCCGGCGCAGCGACCGCGCCCGACAGGCGGGGCACTCAGGGCAGGAATGCCGCCACGCCGTCGATGAGCTCGAGCACCGGGGACGGGAACACGCCGAGCAGGACCGTGAGGACCGCGCAGACCGCGATCGCGACCACGGCGAACCCCTCGGTCCCCACGACCGCCGTCGTGACCGTGGAACGGGCCTCGACGACCACCGCGGTGCCCCCGATCGCCGAGTCGGAGGGCGCCGACACGGCCGAGCCGGTGGCCACCTCGTCGGCACCCGCCGGCTCGGTGAAGAACATGAGCACGATGATCCGCACGTAGAAGAACACCGCCGCGGCCGATGCCAGCACGCCGATGAGGGCCAGCGGCCACGCGCCGCCCTCGACCGCCGCGGAGAACACCGAGAACTTCCCCACAAAGCCGGCCGTCAGCGGGATGCCGGCGAACGACAGCAGGAACAGGGCGAACGTGAGGGCGAGCAGCGGGTGGCTGCGGCCGAGGCCTGCCCACTGCGACAGGTGGGTGGCCTCGCCGAGGATCGCCCCCGGCCCCTCGCCGGAGCGCTCGCGCACCAGCCAGACGATGCCGAACGCGCCGATGGTCGCCGCCCCGTAGACCAGCAGGTAGAAGAGCACCGCGGTGATGCCGGCCTTGTTCAGCGCGATGATGCCCGTGAGGACGAAGCCGGCGTGCGCGATCGAGGAGTACGCCAGGACGCGCTTCATGTCGGTCTGCACCAGCGCGGCCACCGTGCCGACCACCATCGTGAGGATCGCGACGGTCCAGAGCACCACGCCGAGGTCCCACGCCAGGCCGGGGAGCATCGTGTAGACGATCCGCAGCAGCGCACCGAACGCGGCGACCTTGGTGCACGCGGCCATGAAGCCCGTGATCGGGGTGGGCGCACCCTGGTAGACGTCCGGCGTCCAGGTGTGGAACGGCACCGCGCCGACCTTGAACAGCAGGCCGGACAGGATCAGCACGGACCCGACGAGCAGCAGGCTGTCCAGCCCACCGGGCACCTGGGTGGCCTCGGCGATCTCGGAGTACCGCAGCGAGCCGGAGTAGCCGTAGACGAGCGCGATGCCGAACAGCAGCAGCGCGGAGGAGAACGCGCCCAGCAGGAAGTACTTCATGGACGCCTCCTGCGAGAGCAGGCGACGCCGGCGGGCCATGCCCGTGAGCAGGTACAGCGGGAGCGAGAGCACCTCGAGGGCGACGAAGAGCGTGAGCAGGTCCCCCGTGGCCGGGAAGATCAGCATGCCACCGGTGGCGAAGAGCACGAGCGGGTAGACCTCGGTCTGCCGGACGCCCTTGCGGCGCGCCAGCTCCTCGTACTCCGAGCCCGGGACCGCGGCGGCGTTGGGCGCGAACGCGTCCTCCCCCGTCTCGGTGCGGTCCGCGATGATCAGGAGCGCCAGCAGGGCCAGCAGGGCGATGGTGCCCTGCAGGACGAGGGTCGGGCCGTCGACGAGCAGCGATCCGCCGAGCACGACGGTGCCACCCGTGTCCTCGACGCCGCTCCACAGTGCGGCGACCGCGATGATCGCGCCGAAGAGGGCCACGAGCGCCAGGGACAGCTGCACCGTGCGGCGGAGGCGGGCGGGCACGAAGGCCTCGACCAGGACGCCGAGCACGGCAGCGATCAGCACGATGACGACGGGGCTCAGGGCGGCCCAGTCGACGTCCGGTGCGACGAACTCGGTCACTGGTCGCTCCCTTCAGTTGCAGCGGCGGTCGGCACGTCCTGCACGCCCACCTGCTCGAGCGTGACGGACGCGGGCGGCCGGACCAGGTCGAGCGCGGGTCCGGGCACGAAGCCGAACACCACCATCAGGCCGAGCAGCGGCGCGACGACCCACTTCTCGCGCGTCACGGCGTCGGGCATTCCGGCGAGCTCCGGGCGCACCGGGCCGGTGAACATGCGCTGGTACGTCCAGAGCACGTAGATCGCGGCGAGCACCACGCCCAGGCTCGCGACGATGGCCGCGGCGGGGTGCCGGGCGAACGTGCCGACCAGGACGAGGAACTCGCTGACGAACGTCGACAGGCCCGGCAGCGACAGCGCCGAGAGGCCCGCCACCAGGAACGTCCCCGCGATCACCGGCACCACCTTCTGCAACCCGCCGAAGTCGGCGATCTGCTGCGACCCCCGGCGAGCCACCAGGAAGCCGGCGATGAGGAAGAGCGCCGCGGTCGAGAGTCCGTGGTTGACCATGTAGAACGACGAGCCGGCCACCGACGTCGACGTGAACGCGAAGATCCCCAGCACGATGAAGCCGAAGTGCGAGACCGACGTGTACGCGATCAGGCGCATCAGGTCCTTCTGCCCGATCGCGAGCAGCGCCCCGTAGAGGATCGAGACCACGGCCAGCACGATGACCACCGGCGCAGCCCAGCGGGACGCGTTCGGGAACAGCGGCAGGCAGAGCGTGAGCATCCCGAACGTGCCGACCTTGTCCAGCACGCCGACCAGCAGCGTCGAGGTGCCGGCGGGGGCGTTCTCGGCGGCGTCGGGCAGCCACGTGTGCACGGGGAACATGGGCGCCTTGATGGCGAACGCCAGGAAGAACGCACTGAACATGAGCTTCTCGGCCGTCGGGTCCAGCGCGATCCCCGTGAGGTTCTCGGTGAGGAAGCCCTGCGGACCGCCCGGCCCCTGCTGGTACAGGGCGATCACGGCGACCAGCATGATCAGCCCGCCGGTCAGCGAGTACAGCAGGAACTTCACGGCCGCGTACCTGCGCTGGGCACCGCCGAAGAGCCCGATCATGAAGTAGACCGGGATGAGCATGGCCTCGAACAGGACGTAGAAGAAGAACACGTCGCGCGCCGCGAACACCGCGACGATGAACGCCTCGAGCAGCAGGACGAGGGCCAGGTAGCGGCGCAGCCGGTCGGTGGCGACGGTGAGCGCACCCTGCTCGCGCCACGCGGCAAGCACCACGACCGGCACGATGAGCAGCGACATGAGCACGAGGATCAGGCCCACACCGTCGACGCCGACCGCGTAGGACACCCCGAACGCGGGGATCCAGCCGTGGACCTCGGTGAGCTGGACGGTGCCGGCGTCGGCGACGTCGAAGGCGGTGAGCGCAGCGACACCGAGCAGGAGCTCGAGCAGCGCCACGCCGAGCGCGACGGCCCGGGTGCGACTGGCAGGCAGCACCCACAGCGCGACCGCGCCCAGCAGGGGCACGACGATGAGGGCGGTCAGCCAGGGGAGGGAGGACGACATCGGTGTGAGCACTCCTCAGTTCTGGATGACCAGGACGGCGACGACGAGGACGACGAGCCCGAGCAGCATCGACGCGGCGTAGGACCGGACGTACCCGGTCTGCAGGCGCCGCGCCCACCCGCCCAGCAGGACGGTGGACAGGCCGACCCCGGTGACGGTGCCGTCGATGACCGTGCGGTCCGCGTACACGAGCGAGCGGGTGAGCGCCTGCCCCGGCTCGACCAGCAGGACGTCGTTGACCGAGTCCTGGTAGAGGTCGACGCGCGCGGCGCGGGTGAGCTCCGTGCCCACCGGGGGGATGACCGGCACCTGCGAGACGGCGTACCGCCGCCAGGCGATCACCACGCCGACGATCACGAGCCCGAGCGTGAGGACGGTGAGGACCCAGATGGGCAGCACCGGCTCCTCGTGCTCCGGGTGCCCGAGCACCGGCGAGAGCCAGTCGACGAACCGACCCCCCAGGTTCAGGAAGAACCCGAGGCCGATCGACCCGATGGCCAGGACGATCATCGGCCACGTCATGAGCTTCGGGGACTCGTGCGGGTGCTGCGCCGTGCCGTCGCGCTTGGTGGACCAGCGGCGCTCGCCCTCGAACGTCATGAAGAACAGCCGGGACATGTAGAACGCGGTGATCCCGGCGCCCAGCAGCGTGATGCCGCCGAACACCCAGGCCCGCCACGGCGACCCGTCGACCGGGACGAACGCGGCCTCGATGATCTTGTCCTTGCTGAAGAACCCGGAGAACGGTGGCACGCCGATGATGGCCAGCCACCCGGCCATGAACGTGAGCCACGTGATGGTCATGTACCGGGCGAGCCCGCCGAAGCGGCGCATGTCCACCTGGTCGTCCATGCCGTGCATSACCGASCCSGCGCCGAGGAASAKCCCGGCCTTGAAGAAGCCGTGCGTGATCAGGTGGAAGATCGCGAACGCGTACCCGACCGGGCCGAGCCCGGCGGCCAGGATCATGTAGCCGATCTGGGACATCGTCGAGGCGGCCAGCGCCTTCTTGATGTCGTCCTTGGCGCAGCCGACGATCGCCCCGAACAGCAGGGTGATCGCGCCGACGATGACGACGACGAGCTGGGCCGTCGGTGCGGCGTCGAACAGGGGTGCCGACCGGACGATGAGGTAGACCCCGGCGGTGACCATGGTCGCCGCGTGGATGAGCGCGGACACCGGCGTCGGGCCGGCCATCGCGTCGCCGAGCCAGGACTGCAGCGGGAACTGCGCCGACTTGCCGCACGCGGCCAGCAGGAGCATGAGCCCGATGGCGGTGAGGGTCCCCTGGCTCGCGCTGCCCTCCACGCCGCTGAGCACGGTCCCGAAGTCCACGGCGCCGAAGGTGGCGAACATGAGCCCGAGGGCGATGATCAGGCCCAGGTCGCCGATGCGGTTGGCGACGAACGCCTTCTTGGCGGCGACCGCGTAGTCGTAGTTGTGGTTCCAGAACCCGATGAGCAGGTACGACGCGAGACCGACGCCCTCCCAGCCGACGAACAGCAGCAGGTAGCTGTCGGCCAGCACGAGGATGAGCATCGCCGCGACGAACAGGTTGAGGTACGCGAAGAACCGGCGGCGGTCGACGTCGTGCTCCATGTACGCCACGGCGTAGACGTGGATCAGCGTGCCGACGAACGTCACCAGCAGGACGAACGTGAGCGACAGCGGGTCGAGCCGCATCCCCGCGTCGAGCTGGAAGGCCCCCGCGTCGATCCAGGTACCCAGCGACACGTCGATGACGCGGGCGTCGGCCGACCGCTGCAGCATCGCGACGAACACGATCGCGGCGACCACGAAGGACGCCGTCGACGCCAGCACGCCGAGCCAGTGGCCCCACCGGTCGGACCGGCGGCCCGACAGCAGGAGCACCGCGGCGCTCAGCAGGGGCAGGCCGACGAGCAGGGGCGCGACGAGGAGCACGCCGCTGCGGACGATCTCGCTCGCGGGCTCGAAGCTCTCGGACGGCAGGCTCGCCACCAGAGTGGTCAGGGTGTGCACGTCGCCCCTCAGCTCTTCAACAGGTTGATGTCGTCGACCGAGGCCGAGCGCCGGGTGCGGAAGATGGCCACGATGATCGCGAGCCCGACGACGACCTCGGCGGCGGCGACGACCATCACGAAGAACGCGAGCACCTGCCCCGTCAGGTCACCGTGGATCCGGGCGAACGTCACGAGCGCCAGGTTCGAGGCGTTGAGCATGAGCTCGACGCCCATGAACACGATGATCGCGTTCCGGCGCAGCAGGACCGTCGTGGCGCCGATCGAGAAGAGCAGCGCGGACAGGACCAGGTAGTGGGTGAGGCTCACTTGCCGTCCTCCTGTCCGATGACGCCCGAGGGGCCGGTCGACGGGCCGTTCTGGCCCGTGTCGCTCACCGCGGCGCCGAGCTCGGGCGCGTTCGCCGACGCTCCCTCGGGTGCCGCCAGAGGCGGTGGGGTGCCGCGCACCTGGGAGGCTCCCGCGAGCACCCGCTCGGTCCGGGCCGCGAACTCCTCGGCGTCGGCCTCCTGCCCGCGGATGCGCAGCACGCGGGACACCGAGTTCTCCAGGGGCTGGCCGTCAGGCCCGAGGGCCGGGACGTCCATCGCGTTGTGG
Source organism: Cellulomonas sp. P4_B5_2 (assembly GCF_056402235.1). Taxonomy (NCBI): domain Bacteria; kingdom Bacillati; phylum Actinomycetota; class Actinomycetes; order Micrococcales; family Cellulomonadaceae; genus Cellulomonas; species Cellulomonas sp. P4_B5_2. The sequence goes on along the minus strand of NZ_JBFUHU010000100.1, from coordinate 2,972 downwards.
CGGGCGTACACACCCGGTGCCGGCAGCGGCGTCAGCGACCCACCGGCGGCGACGCGCGCGTCGGCCCGCTCCCGCTGCCCGACGCGCGGCGTGAGCCGCTGCCGGTGCGTGAGCACGAGGGCGCCGAGCGCGGCGGTGACGAGCAGGGCGCCGACGACCTCGAACGCGAACACGTACTCGCCGAAGATGATGTGCGCGACGCCGGTGGGGTTCTGCGAGCTCGCCTCGCCGCTCAGCCCGAACGGCTTGCCGTAGGTCGCGCGGCCGACGACGCCGACGAGCACCACACCGAGTCCGGCGCCCGCCAGCAGGCCGATCCAGCGCTGACCGCGGATGGTCTCCACCAGCGAGTCCGAGCTGTCGACGCCGACGAGCATGAGCACGAACAGGAAGAGCATCATCACGGCGCCGGTGTAGACGACCACCTGCACGACCCCGAGGAACACGGCGTCCTGCGCGACGTAGAGGAACGCCAGCGAGATCATCACGACGACCACGGAGAGCGCGGCGTGCACCGCCTTCTTGGCGAACAGCAGGCTCAGGGCGGCGAGGACCATGATCGGTCCGAGCGTCCAGAACAGCACCGCCTCGGCGGTCGTCGTCTCCCCCGTCTCGAGCAGGGTCGTGGCCAGGCCTCTCATCGCTTCCCCTGCTTCGTCGCGGCGGCCACGGTCGCGGCCATGACGGCGGCCGTCTCACCGGGCACGTTCGCCGCGTCCAGCCCCGCGCCGCCGGGCAACGTCGGGTCGTCGGGACGGTGCTCGGAGACCCACGCGGCCTGCGCCGGCGTCGAGGCCGTGACGGCCCCGCGGTAGTAGTCCGTGTCCGTGGTGCCCTCGACCATGGGGTGCGGCGCCTGGAGCATCCCGCTGCGCAGCGGGGCCAGCAGGTCCTGCTTCTCCCAGATCATCCCGGCACGCGTGGGACCGGCCAGCTCGTACTCGTTGGTCATGGTCAGCGCGCGCGTCGGGCACGCCTCGATGCACAGGCCGCAGAAGATGCAGCGCAGGTAGTTGATCTGGTAGACGCTGCCGTACCGCTCCCCCGGCGAGCGCTGGTTGTCGGGGGTGTTGTCCGCGCCCTCGACGTAGATCGCGTCCGCGGGGCATGCCCAGGCGCACAGCTCGCACCCGATGCACTTCTCCAGCCCGTCGGCGTAGCGGTTGAGCTGGTGACGACCGTGGTACCGCGGCTTGGTCGGTGCCTTCTCCGACGGGTACTGGTCGGTCACCGTCGGCCGGAACATGTTCGAGAGCGTGACGCCGAACCCGCCGACCGGGGCGAACAGGTCCGAGAGCGGACCGCGCGGCTCGATGAGGGACTGGTACCCCTCCTGCGGGGCCGCGACCTCGCCGGCGCGCGGCTTCGGCGCGACGGCCTTGCCCTTCGCGGGCTGGGCCGGGGCCGGCTTGCGGACGGGCTTGCGCTGGTCAGCCACCGTGCACCTCCTGGGTGACCTGGGGGGTCGTCGAGTTCTCGTCGTCAGCCGCAGCGGCCGCGGCCGCCCGCTGCTTGCGCGGCGAGGGCGGCAGGACCTGCCCCGGCAGCGGGGGCACGGGGTACCCGCCGGCGAAGGGGTCGTACACCTGCGGACCGGGGGGCCGCTTCGGTGCGGGTGGCTGCTTCTTCTCCGGGACGAGGAACGAGATGAGCAGGCCCAGCAGCACGATCCCGGCGAGCACGAACAGGATCRTGCGCAGGTCGAGGCCGGAGAACTGCCGCACGCCCTGGACGACACCCACGCAGACCACCCACGTCAGGGCAGCGGGGATGAGCAACTTCCAGCCGATCTTCATGAACTGGTCGTACCGGAACCGCAGGACGGAGCCGCGGATCCAGACGAACACGAACATGAGCAGCCAGAGCTTGGCCAGGAACCAGAGCACGGGCCACCAGCCCGTGTTGAACATGCCGTCGTTGATCGCCGAGATCGGCCACGGGGCACGCCAGCCGCCGAGGAACAGCGTGGTGGCGACCGCCGAGACGTTGAGCATGTTGATGTACTCGGCCAGGAAGAACCACGCGAACTTCATCGACGAGTACTCGGTCATGTACCCGGACACCAGCTCGCCCTCGGCCTCCGGGAGGTCGAACGGCAGGCGGTTGGTCTCGCCGACCATCGAGATGACGTAGATGATGAACGCCGGAAGCAACGGCAGGAACCACCACACGGCGGTCTGCGACGTGACGATCTGCGACGTCGACATCGAGCCGGCCAGGATGAACACGCTGACCAGCGACAGGCCCATCGCGAGCTCGTAGCTGATGACCTGCGCGGTCGAGCGGACCGCACCGAGCAGCGGGTACGTGGACCCGGACGACCAGCCACCGAGCACGATCCCGTACACGCCGACGGAGGCGCAGGCGAGGATGTAGAGGACGGCCACCGGGAAGTCGGTGAGCTGGATCGGGGTGTCGATGCCGAACATGCTCACGTTGGGACCGAACGGGATGACCGCGAACGTGAGCAGCGAGCAGAACACCGCGATCATGGGCGCGACGATGTAGACCAGCTTGTCCGCGGCCTTGACCGTCATGTCCTCCTTGACCAGGAGCTTCATGGCGTCCGCGAGCGACTGCAGCAACCCGAACGGGCCGTGCACGTTGGGCCCGGGCCGCACCTGCATGCGGGCGACGACCTTGCGCTCGAACCAGATGGCGATGAGCACGCTGGTCAGCAGGAACACGACGATGGCGACGGCCTTGATCAGCCAGATCCACCACGTGTCGTTGCTGAAGTCGGCGGTGACGGGTGCCACGGCCTCGCCGAGGATCCTCATGCGCTGGCCTCCAGGTCACGAGCACCCGGCGCGAGGCGCACCAGGTGGCCCGCGTCGGCGTGCAGGGCGTCGCGGACACCGGCGCCGACCGCGTTCGTCGGCAGCCACACCACGTGGTCCGGCATGTCGGTGACGACCGCCGGGAGCGTGAGCGAGCCCGCGTCGGTGGACACGGTCAGGGACCCGCCGTCC
>NZ_JBFUHU010000099.1:0-10814 GCF_056402235.1 Cellulomonas sp. P4_B5_2 | reverse complement strand
CTGCTGGGCGGCGTTGCCGTTGCAGCCGACGACCTGGATCGGGTTGCCGTCGTGCGTCTGGGCCCAGGGCACGTCCAGGCACAGCGTGTTCGCGACGCGGATGGTGCCGGTGCCCGTCGGGAGGGAGCCGCCACCCCCGCCGCCGGAGCCCGAGCCGTTGTCATAGACGCGGACGTAGTCGACCAACATCCGCTGCGGGAGCTGGGTCGTCCCGTCGGGGTAGCCGGGCCACTGGCCACCGACGGCGACGTTGAGGATGAGGAAGTACGGCTTGTCGAACACCCACGGGTTGCTGCCCACGCGGGCTGTCGTGACCTGGTGGTAGACGTTCCCGTCGACGGACCACGTGATCGAGCCGGGCTTCCAGTCGACCGCGAACGTGTGGAAGGTGTCGGCGAACGACCAGTTCTGCGGGTGCTGGTAGACGCCGGTGATGCCGCTGCCGCCCGAGTAGCCGGGGCCGTGCACGGTGCCGTAGATGCGGTGCGGCTCCTTGCCGATGTTCTCCATGATGTCGATCTCGCCCGAGGTCGGCCACGACGTCTGGGGGAAGTCGCCGCCGAGCATCCAGAACGCCGGCCAGATGCCCTGTCCCCGCGGGATCTGGATGCGGGCCTCGACGCGGCCGTACTTGAGCTCGACCTTGTCGTTGCTCTGCAGCCGCGCGGACGTGTACGACCCGTCGCCCTCGCGCCGGGCGGTGATGACGAGGTTGCCCTGTCCGTCGAGCGCGGAGTTGTTGCGGGACGTCGTGTAGTTCTGCAGCTCGGCGTTGCCCCAACCGCCCGCACCCGTGTCGTAGCTCCACACGGCGGAGTCGGGGGCGCTGCCCGCGGAGCCGTTGAACTCCTGCGACCAGATGACGTCGCCGATCGCCGCCTCGGCGGTGGTGGCCGTCGAGGCCACCAAGCCGGCGACGACGAGCGCGGCGGCGCCCAGTGCGGCGGCGAGCCCCTGAGCTCGACGGGTGGCGGTGCGCTGGCGTACGGGATGCATCGTTGCCTCCTGGAACCGGTCGTCGATCGGACGGGGCCGTGGTCGGCATCGCCCGATGACACGTGTCACTGCGCTGCGCACGGCAAGGGGGCGACTTGTCCGATTTGCGCCGACAGTAACGACAACTGTTACTGACCTGCAAGTAACTCTTACGGAGAAGGGGCTGGGCTCGTCACCCGAACGGGGTGTCAAGGTCGGAGTCCGGAATGTCGAAGTCAGGGAATGGCCTTCGGTCCCACGCAGAACTACGACGACGCGAGTCTCGGGGTCTGGAAAGGTCGCCCGATCCTGGCGGGGGCCATCCGGACGCTGATCGCCGCAGTTCCCATTGGCCTCGCGGTCGGTTTCGGGCTCGCCGCTGTGCACTGGTTCCCGCCGCGCCGCTTCGGTCTCAACCCGTGGGTCTGGATCCTCATCGAGATCTCGTGCGCGACGGGGCTCCTGGTGCTCGCGTCCCGGCTGGGGCGCAAGTTCCTGCCGCTGACCACGCTGCTGCGCCTCACGCTCTACTTCCCGGACCGTGCTCCGTCACGGCTCGCCGTGGCCATGAGTCACTACTCACCGAACGCGCTGCAGGCCAGACTGCTCTCCTTCGGACATCCGCGCGTGGTGCGCCCGGACGACGAGCACGCCGCTCGCATCCTGGGGCTCGTCGCGGCCATCAGTGATCACGACCAGCTCACCCGCGGCCACAGCGAGCGGGTCCAGGCCTACTCGGCGCTGATCGGCAAGGAGCTCGGCCTGTCGGGGCAGGACGCCGCCAAGCTCAGCTGGGCCGCCCTCCTGCACGACGTCGGCAAGCTGCGCGTCCCGGCGAGCCTCCTGAGCAAGCCGGGCGAACCCACGACGCAGGAGTGGGACATCCTGGCGGGCCATCCCGAGGCCGGCATGGAGGTCGCCGAGCCGCTCCGTGAGTGGCTCGGCCCGTGGCTGGACGTGATCGGCCAGCGCCACGAGCGCTGGGACGGCGCCGGCTACCCCAGCGGGTTGGCGGGCGACGCCATCAGCGTGGGCGCACGCATCGTCGCCGTGGCCGACGCGTACGACGTGATCACGTCGGCACGCTCCTACAAGCGCGCCCTGCCCGCGTCGGCCGCCCGTGCGGAGCTGGCGCGGTGCGCCGGCGAGCAGTTCGACCCGCAGGTCGTCCGGGCCTTCTTCGCCATCGGGCTCGGCAGGCTGCGCCGGGTCGCCGGACCTCTGAGCGTCCTGTCGGTCCTGCCCGGCCTGCCCTCCTTCTCCGCCGACCTGCCGTCCGTCGTGCAGAAGCTCACCACCGCGGGCGCCCTCAAGAGCACCGGAGCGATCGGCCTCGTGCTCTCGGTGTCCACGGCGACCGCAGGCGGGATCGCGCTCGCCGATGTTCCGCGCTCGCCCGAACCAGCCGCCACCGTCGCTGCTGACCCCCCGGCGATCGGGACGACCCACTCCGACGGCGTCGAGGTCGACCCCAAGGTCCCCGCGGTCAGATCGACCGCACCTGCTTCAGCGAGCGAGCACCGGACCACGCCGTCGCCGCGATCGAGCGGGTCGCCCGGTCCTGTCCCGGTGCCCGCGCCGTCCGCTGCCCAGCCGTCGGCCCCTGTTCCACCGGTTCCCCAGAACACCGAGGAAGCAGCCAAGACGCCGAAGAAGGTGAAGACCGACACGAAGGCCAAGGAGGACTAGCTCCTGGCCGATGCGAGAGCGGGGCGGTTGCTGCCATACCGACGCCGCCGGGCGTGACGGACGTACCTGCGGAACCCTGGTGCGAGGGTCGGGGCACGTCCCGACCGCGTGGCGCGAGGCGGTGGAGGGTGGACGAGGAGAAGCCCGCGACGTCGGGCGGCCTGGAGACGTACCGGACGATGCGCGACTTCGGCAGGACGCCCGAGCCGCCGGGCGGATCGAGCGCGCCGTCGGTGGCATCCGGACAGCGCCGGTTCGTCGTCCAGCGGCATCGCGCGCGCCGGCTGCACTACGACCTGCGCTTCGAGATGGACGGGGTCCTGGTCAGCTGGGCGGTGCCGCGGGGTCCGACGCTGGACCCGAAGGCCCGTCGGATGGCGGTACACGTCGAGGACCATCCGCTCGAGTACGCCGACTTCGAGGGCGTCATCCCGTCCGGCCAGTACGGCGGCGGCGACGTGATCGTCTGGGACCGCGGGACGTGGGAGCCGTACAAGGGCGAGGACCCGAGATCGGACGTGGCCACGGGGGAGCTGCACGCCGAGCTGCACGGGTCGCGGCTGCGCGGGAAGTTCGTGCTCGTCCGGCGTGGTGAGGCGGACCTGCACGGCAAGGAGCAGTGGCTGCTGCTGCACAAGCGCGACGAGCACGCCGTCGAGGGCTGGGACGCCGAGGACCACCCGACGTCGGTGCTGAGCGGGCGCACGAACGACGAGGTCAAGGCGGACCCCGAGAGGTTGTGGCGGTCGGACCTGCCGGCCGCGGAGGCGTCCGTCGAGCTGCACGCCGCCGCACCGACCGAGGACCAGCTCCAGGCGCTCGACGAACTCGGCCGGGCGGGGACGTGGGAGGTGTTCGGTCGGCGTCTGCGGCTCACCAACCTCGACAAGGTGCTGTTCCCGGCCCGCGCGGGCGAGGAGCCCGTCACCAAGCGCGAGCTCGTGCGCTACGCCGCGCTGATCGCGCCCGTGGCGCTGCCCTACCTCCGCGGGCGCCCGCTGAACATGCACCGGTTCCCCGAGGGCGCAGACCACAAGGGCTTCTGGCACAAGCAGGTCCCCGACCACGCACCCGACTGGTTGGCCCGGTGGGACAACCCGGAGTCGGACCCGGGCGAGACGACCACCTACCTCCTGGTCGACGAGGCTGCCGCCCTGGTCTGGGCGGCGAACTTCGGGGCGCTCGAGTGGCACGCGTGGACCTCGCTGGGGGCCGAGCCGCGCCTCCCGACGTACGCGCTCGTCGACATCGACCCCGGCACGCAGAGCACGTGGGACGACGTCCTCCTGATGGCCCGGCTGCACCGCGACGCGTTCGCGCACCTGGGAGTGCGGGCGTACCCGAAGCTGACGGGCCGACGGGGGATCCAGGTGTGGGTGCCGATCGCGCCCGGACCCACGTTCGACGAGACCCGAGCGTGGGTCGAGCGACTGTCGCGGACGGTCGGCAAGGTGATCCCCGAGCTGGTCAGCTGGCGATGGGGGGTGCGCGAGCGTGACGGGCTGGCTCGCCTCGACTACACGCAGAACGCCATCAACAAGACGCTGGTCGCCCCGTACAGCCCGCGCGCTGCGGCGGGCGCCCCGGTCTCGGCGCCGATCACCTGGGACGAGCTCGACGAGCCCTGGCTCCGACCCGACGCCTGGACGGTGCGCACGGTGCTGCAACGGGTCACCTCGCGAGGCGACCCGTTCCGTGGTGTCCTCTCGGCCGACCAGGTGCTTCCCCGGTTGGCCTGAGGCGCCGACACGTCCGCGACGCGCCGTCCATCCTGTTGCGGCACTCGGTCGCGCCGACGGTGTTGCGTCTCGACACCTGCGGCCTGAGACGGAAGGTGGGTGGATGACGCGTCCGGTGAAGGTGACCCGCGAGAAGCTGCTTGCGTTCCGCCGCGCCGTCGGTGCACTCGACACGCGACTTCCGGCCGAGCCCGGGTCGGTGCGGACGGCGGCCTGGGCGGGACTGACGGACAGCGTGCCGCGTGCCGCCCTGCTGCAGCTCCACGCGCGTGTGAGCGGGACGACCTCGACCGCCCTGGACGACCCTGGCGTCGTCCAGGTGTGGGGACCGCGTTTCAGCGTCTACGTGGTCCCGGCGGAAGATCATGCCGTCTTCACGCTCGGCCGACTGCCGGACGACGAGGGCAGGCGCCGGTTCGCGACGGAGCTCGCGCAGCGACTGGACATGCATCTCGGTGGACGTGCGATGTCGGCTGTCCAGGCAGGGCGGGAGCTGGGCGAGCACCCGTACCAGCTTCGGTACGCGGCAGCGACGGGTCGCGTTCTGATCCGGTGGGACGGTGCTTCTCAGCCGACGGTGTGGACGGTCCCCGCGCCCGAGCTCGACCCCGCGGAGGCGAGGCGCGAGCTCGCGCGACGGTTCCTGCACATCCTCGGACCGGGCAACGCCGAGGGCTTCGGCGCCTGGTCGGGCATCCGGCCGACGAGCGCGGCCACCGCGTTCGACGGGCTGCTCGACGAGCTGGTGCCGGTGAGAACAGACGTCGGCGACGCGTGGGTGCTTGCCTCCGACGAAGCCGCGCTGAGAGCGCCGGCCGGCCCGCCGGCGCTGGCACGGCTGCTCCCGAGCGGCGACGCGTACTTCCTGCTGCAGGGTCGAGAGCGTGAGCTTCTGGTGCCCGACGCCGAGCGGCGGGCGGACCTGTGGACCACGCGCGTGTGGCCGGGAGCGGTCCTCGTCGAGGGCGCGGTCGTCGGCTGGTGGCGGCGAGCCGGGGACCGCGTGACCGTCCGCACCTGGGACCCGCTCTCCGCGAGCAGCCGTGCGGAGGTCGAGCTCGAGGCGACTGCGCTGCCGGTGCCGGGGCTGCGGTCGCCGATCACAGTTCGGTGGGCGAGCTGAGGCTCGAGCTCCGACTCCCGACGGGGGCGATGCCGCCTCTGGTCCGCCGTAGGCGACCGCCTCCGGCTCGAACGTCGACGGCGGCAGATGCCGGTCAGTAGCCGGCGCCGCCGTCCAGGCCGGCGAGCACGTGGCCCGTCGCGGACAAGCCCAGGCGGGTCGCGCCCGCGTCGATGAGGGCGACTGCGTCTGCGGCCGTGCGGATGCCGCCGGATGCCTTGACGCCCATCGTGGGACCCACGGTCGCGCGCATCAGCGCCACGGCGTGCACACTGGCGCCGCCGGCCGGGTGGAAGCCCGTGGACGTCTTGACGAAGTCGGCGCCCGCAGCCACAGCTGCTCGGCAGACGCCGACGATCTGCGCGTCGTCGAGCGCCGCGGACTCGATGATGACCTTCAGCACCCCGGGGGCCGGCACTGCGGCCCGGACGGCGGCGATGTCTGCCTCGACCGCGGCGAAGTTCCCGGCCTTGGCTGCACCGAGGTCGATCACCATGTCCACCTCGTCGGCCCCCTGCTGCATCGACAGTGCCGCCTCGGCAGCCTTGACCGTGCTGTGGTGCTTGCCGGAGGGGAAGCCGCACACCACAGCGAGCCGCAGGTTCGGCGTCTCGGTGAGGTCCAGCGGCAGGAACGACGGCGAGACGCACACCGAGTAGACGCCCAGCCGCGCACCTTCGGCCACCAGGGCGGCGATGTCCGCGGCCGTGGCCTCGGGCTTGAGCAGGGTGTGGTCGACGTACTGGGCGAGCGCGACGGGGTCGATGTCGATGTCAGTGGCGGCGGTCGTGGTCATGGGGATCTCCTGTCAGCGCGGCGGAAGGGCGCCCGACGCAGCGCTGGTGTGCTGGGTCGAGGCGACCGGCTCGGGCCTGTCGCCCAGGAGGACCACGTCATGCGCTCATCCATGCCCAGTCACCGTGCAGGGCCGCGTACCCAGCACTCAGATCCCACACTGGGGGAGCAGACGGCGGCGAAGGTGGGCCTTTGGGCCCCTCACCAGAACGCTCCTGCGGTCTGCGACGGGGCGATGGGGGACACTCTCCGCCTGCGTCAACGCCGTGCCCCCGTGCCGCCAGTGCGTCTACGGGACTCACGGCGCGGGAGCGCATCATCGACCAGTTCGCCAGGGCGGTACGCGTCGGCAGTGAACCGGGTCAGCTCGCGCCGGGGTAGCCGATCTCGGCGAGGTCGTCGCCCAGATCACCGAGCGTCACATCCGGATTGAGGCGCTGGACGAGTTCATCAGTGAGTGTCTGCAGCGCGAAGACCTCGTTGACCGGATCGACGTCGAGGTCGGCCTCGTAGTAGTCCTCCGCGAACTCCCGATACGAGGTCGGCGTGCCGTCCAGCAGGACGGCAAAGAGCCAGTCGGCCCCGTCCGGGTCGTCTCCTTCTGGACGGTCCAGCACACCGACGTGCCACTCGTCGTCCGACGGTCGACGCCAGATGCAGACCGTCGCATCCGGCGTACCGTCCGAACTGAACGCCGGCTCGTTGACGCAGGGTGCGAACACCTCCGGCATGCCCTCAACTAGACCCGGCCACAGCGCGCCGCCGTTGGCTGCTGGGCTCATCGGGGACTCGTGATCAAAGCCGCGGACAAACGCACCGGCGCGAGAGAACACGATCGACCACGAGTCGCCCGAGCCGTTCCGCATCGAGGCCATCTCTTCGCCCGGCCCCCAATGGGCGTCGAATGAGTAGTAGCGGTCTTCCCACTCGGGACTGAGGATCGCCTCCAACGTTGCCAGAGCTCGGCACCGGTCACGCAGAACGCGGATCTTCGGCAAGGCAGCCGCAACATCGTGAGACGTCATGGCGCACATCGAACAGGTACCGACCACGGGGAGCAACAGTGCCCGCGGCGAGGGCAGCCCCCATGGCTGTGAGTCGATCGCTCAGGCACCCTGTGACCGAGCGCTCCCTTCTGGGAAGCAACGACCGGCGGCTGGCGGCGTTCGGATCAGGATGTTTCGGTCGCCGGGCCGGCGTGATGGCCTGGTTGACGACAAGCATCGTCGGATCGCGGTCTTCGCGAGGAGCGAACATGCAGGTCAGAGAGCTAGTCTCGGTGCCCCGAGTGGGATTCGAACCCCGCCAGACGGGCACAAGGGACACATGCACCATCCCCGCGGCTCCGTGACCTGCGGTTCCGTCGCGGTTCGTTTGACGTCGTTGGCCCGGATCGGTCCGTGCTGCCCCCGCCGGGGGTGGCCCCGAGCCGGCTCACGCGGGTTGAGGTGGCCTCCCGGTTGTATCGAGTGTTCTGTTTCGGGGTGGCACCGCGGGCCGCAACACCTTGCGCGGGTGCCCGCATCTGCGGGCAGGTGACCCTGCTGCGTTGGACGGTGGCGAGTCCGACGAGCCTTTCCACCTGCTCCTGCGTGAACCGGATACGGCGACCGCGAGACGCAGGTGCTCGACACGAACACGGGACACCGGCTCTCGCAGCCACCAGCCGGACGTACCGAGAAGTCCGGCCACATCCTCCAGGCCGCATGTCTCGTGTCGCTCAGGCTCTTCAGTCTCGCCCATCGCTCCTCCCTTCCTTGTCAGGACGAAGGCGGGTGTGCGTACTTCCGTGCAAGACGCGCCGCAGCGGGAAGGCGACCGACGCGGCGACGGGAGTGAGCCCAAGAGAGTCGGCTCAGACCGTGACCTACCTTGCGCACGTGCAACACGGGTTGGATCACAAGTCGTCGAWGCCGCGTCTCTAGGGTTGGGGCGTGACCGGAGACAGAGAGTTCGCCACGGCCCGGGAGGCCGCCAACGATCCGCGCATCCTGGTGTTCGGCCGATTGCTCGGAGCTGCGAACCGGCTGGAGTTTCTCCTTGGCCGCGCGCTGGAGGAGGGCACGGGACTGAGCCACTCCTTGTTCGAGCTCCTGTTGGTGGTCGGGCGGGCGGGTCCGGGTGGGATCGCCGTCCGGGACATCGCTCAGGCGAGGGTCCTGACCTCCGGCGGAGCCACCCGGCTGGTCGATCGTGCGTCCGCGCAGGGTCTGGTCACGCGTCACGCGTCCCCGGAAGACGGGCGGGTGCAGCTCATCGAGCTCACCCCCCGCGGCGAGGAGCTCCTCGTTGCGGCGAGCGCCCTCCACGCGCGCAACATCGAGGTGTATCTCATCGATGTGCTGCCACCCGATCAGGCTGCGGTGTTTGCTGAGGCGATACGGACGCTGAGCAAGAACGCGGCGACGGCACTCCCGGTCATGCCGTGATCAGCCTCGAAGGGAATAGCTGACTAGTCAGCCAATGTTGCGATGGGGATGCGGCGCGACGCGCTGCTTGCCTCGGGTCCACCGAGTGCCAACGAGGAAGGAACTGCCACCATGTCGCTCGACTTCGAGGTGTTCGATCTCGACTTCCCAGCAGGCTCGCCGAACAAGTCGGCGGTCCTGGTCACCGGTCCCACCGAGGCGCTGCTGGTCGATGCCGGCTTCACCCGCGCTGACGGCCACCGCCTGGTCGCGGCCATCCTGGACTCCGGCAAGGCTCTGACCACCGTCTTCGTCAGCCACGCCGACCCCGACTTCTACTTCGGCCTCGAGGTCGTGGCCGACGCGTTCCCGGACGCCGTGCTCCTGGCCACCCCGATCGTCATCGAGCACATCCAGGCGTCGTTCGAGGGAAAGCTCAAGGCCTGGGCCGCCCTCGGCGCCAACCTGCCCACGCGCCTGGTCCCGCTCACCCCGCTGGCCGACGAGTTCCTGGAGGTCGACGGGCACCGGCTCCAGCTGCGCGGGGGATCGGCCCTGCTGCCGGACCGGCACTRCCTCTGGAGCGCCGACGACCGCGCCATCCTCGGCGGTGTGCTCGTCTTCCAGCAGGAGCACGTGTGGACGGCCGACACCGCGACCCAGCCGCAGCGCGCGGCGTGGATCGACCTGCTCGACCAGATGCAGGCGCTCGACCCGCGGCTCGTCGTCCCCGGCCACCGGCTGCCCGGCACCGCGAACGACGCGAGCGCCCTGGACTACACGCGCACCTACCTGCAGGACTTCGAGCGGATCCTGGCCGAGGCTGCCGACGGCGCAGCGGCGACCGCCGCGCTGGTCGCCGCCTATCCGAGCTCCGGGATGCTGATCGCCGCCCAGCTCGGACCGAAGGTCGCGAAGGGGGAGATGACATGGGGCTGACGGACACCTTCGATCCGGTGACCTCGACCTCGGCCCGCGACGTCGTGCGCCGGCAGTATCTCGCGTCCGCCGCCGGTGACCTCGACGCGCTGCGGGCGACGCTGGCCCCGGATGTCGAGTGGACCGAGATGGCCGGCTTCCCGCTGGCCGGCACGTATCGCACCCCGGACGGTGTCACCTCGCACGTCATGGAGGTGCTCGGGCGGGACTGGGACGCGTGGACGGCTCACGACGACACCTACGTCGTTGATGGGGAGAACGTCGTCGTGCTCGCCCGGTACACCGCCACCCACCGGACCACCCACAAGGCGCTGGACGTGAGGGTCGCCCACCACTTCATCGTGCGCGGGGGCCTGATCGTGCGGTTCGAGCAGTTCGTCGACACCGCACTGGTCGCAGAGGCCGCGCGTCCGGATGGGGTGTGACGCGGAACCTCGGCCGCGTGGGAGGGGCGGTCGGAGCTAGCCAGCTCCGGTCGCTCATCCGTCGGTCTTTACCGATGGCGTCGAGAAGTCGTCGACCCAGGCTATGTCGGTCGAGGTGAGCGCCTCCCGCGTTCGGAGAAGACTCCTCCGACCACTCGATCGGCCAGCGGACCGGGTGTGGGACCGGATCCCACTCGCGTACTGCGTGTGACCTGCAGATTCGCCTGTGGCCGGCCCACGGGACTCGCGACCGTCCCCAACGAAGCGCCCCGCCCTGACCTGCGGTTTTACGGCGCGAGGAGGTGCCCCGAGTGGGATTCGAACCCACACTGGATCGGGTTTGAGCCGAACGCCTCTGCCGGTTGGGCTATCGGGGCCGTGCAGCAGGATAGCCCGGCCGCACGGTCACCTCGGCGCGCGGAGCCGGCTCACGGTGAACGGGTCGGGCTGCTCCCCGGCGGCGCGTTCGCCGAACTGGCTGTTCACCACGAGCAGCGACCGACCCACGAGCGCGGCAGTGGTGGGGGCGTCGAACCCGGGATCGGTGGTCCGCGAGACGACGGTGCCGCTCAGCAGCCGACGATCCAGCGCGATGGTCACCACGTAGCCGACCGATCCCTGCCGCTCGACGGCGTACAGGGTGCGACCGGTCAGGACGAGCCCGTCGCCGGCGACGGGCTCGCCGCCGAGATCGACCGCGGTGACGCTCCGGTCGTGGAGG
>NZ_JBFUHU010000098.1:0-11706 GCF_056402235.1 Cellulomonas sp. P4_B5_2 | reverse complement strand
CACCCCGACAGTGACCACCCCGCCGACGACCAGCGGCCTCTACGTCGACCCGACCACCCAGGGCTACCGCGCCTGGCAGACGGCGAGCGGCACCGAGAAGGCGCTGCTCGAGAAGATCGCCCTCACGCCGCAGGCCTACTGGGTGGGCAACTGGGCCGACCCGGCGCACGCCAAGGCCGAGGTGGCCGACTACACCGCCCGCGCGGTGGCCGCCGGCAAGACGCCGATGCTCGTCGTGTACGCCATCCCCGGCCGCGACTGCGGCTCGTACTCCGGCGGCGGCGTCGCCGAGAGCGCCTATGCGGCGTGGATCGACACGGTCGCGTCCGGCATCCAGGGCAACCCGTACGTCATCCTCGAGCCGGACGCGCTGGCCCAGCTGGGCGACTGCGCCGGCCAGGGCGACCGCGTCGGCTTCCTCAAGTACGCGGCCAAGTCGCTGACCCTCAAGGGCGCCCGCGTCTACATCGACGCCGGCCACTCGTCGTGGCTGCCCGTCAGCACGGCCGTGAGCCGCCTCAACCAGGTCGGCTTCGAGTACGCGGTCGGCTTCGCGCTCAACACGTCGAACTACCAGACCACCGCGGCGTCCAAGACGTACGGCCAGCAGATCTCGCAGCAGCTGGGCGGCAAGAAGTTCGTCATCGACACCTCGCGCAACGGCAACGGCTCCAACGGCGAGTGGTGCAACCCGCGCGGCCGGGCGCTCGGCGAGAAGCCGACGCTGGTCAACGACGGCTCGGGCCTCGACGCGCTGCTCTGGGTCAAGCTGCCCGGTGAGTCCGACGGCACCTGCAACGGCGGGCCCGCCGCCGGTGCCTGGTTCCAGGACATCGCCCTGGAGCTGGCCCGCAACGCGAAGTGGTGAGTAGTCAGCCGTAGACCATCCCCATGAGCTCGCGGACGTCACGGATCGTGGCGTCCGCGAGCTCGTTCGCGTGCGCGTTCCCGTGCGCGAGGATGTCGGCCACCAGCCCCGGCTCGGCTGCGAAGAGCGCCCGACGGGTCCGCAGGGGAGCCAGGTGGTCGACGAGCGCGTCCGCGACGAGAGCCTTGAGGTGTCCGGCGCCGCGGCTCCCGACCTCGTCGGCGATCGCCTCCGGCGGGACGCCCGTGCACAGCGACGCGAGCAGGAGCAGGTTGGCCACCTCGGGTCGCGACGACGGGTCGTAGGTGATGTGCCGGTCGGTGTCGGTCTTCGCCGACCTGATCGCGCGGACCGTGTCGTCGGCGCTCGCCCGCAGCTCGATCGCGTTCCCGCGGCTCTTGCTCATCTTGCGGCCGTCGGTGCCCAGCACGGTCGGTGCCTCGGAGAGCAGGGCCCCCGGCTCCGTGAAGCAGGGGCCGTACCGGGCGGTGAACCGGCGCGCGATCGTCCGCGTGAGCTCGAGGTGTGGCAGCTGGTCCCTGCCCACGGGGACCACGGTCGCGTGGCAGAACAGGATGTCCGCCGCCTGGTGCACCGGGTAGGTGAGCAGCAGGCCGGACAGCGACCTGCCCGAGTCGGCGAGCTCCTGCTTGACCGTCGGGTTCCGCTCCAGCTCCGCCGYGCTCACGAGCGACAGGAACGGGAGCATCAGCTGGTGGAGGGCGGGCACCGCGCTGTGCGTGAAGATCGTCGCGGTGTCGGGGTCGATCCCGGCGGCCAGGTAGTCGAGCACGATCTCGCGCACGTTCCCTGCGATGTCGCCCGGCGCCTCCCGGTCGGTGATCACCTGGTAGTCGGCGAGCACCAGCAGGGTCTCGACGCCGGACTGCTGCAGGCGCACCCGGTTGGCGACYGTGCCGAACAGGTGGCCGAGGTGGAGCGGTCCGGTCGGGCGTTCGCCGGTGAGCATGCGTTGCTGGGCCATGGCAGGACTCCTTCGAGAGACGGTGCCGCGCACGTGCCCGGAGACGACGAAGCCCCCGTGCCGCGTGAGCAGCTCGGGGGCAGGACGACCGCGGGCTGCGTCTAGTGCAGCCGGCGCCAGGTCGTCGAGGACATGGACAGCAGGGTAGCCGAGGCACAATCGCCTCATGCCTCCCCGCCGCCGCACCGACCCCGCCGACGGCCGTGCCGCGCTCGCGGTCTGGCGTGCGGACCCGGCCGCCGTCCCCACGTCCGCGCGGCGCACCGCGGTCCGGTTCACGCTCGAGGAGCTGGCCGAGGTGGCCCCGGGCAACGCCGTCGAGGTGCGGGTGCCCCCGGACGGCGCAGTGCAGGCGGTGGAGGGGCCGCGGCACACGCGCGGGACCCCGCCGAACGTGGTGGAGACCGACGCGCAGACGTGGCTCGAGCTGGTCACGGGCGCGCTGACCTGGGACGACGCCGTGGGGGCCGGGCGGATCCGGGCGTCCGGCGAACGTGCCGACCTGCGCGAGTGGCTCCCGCTGCAGGCGGCGCGGACCCGCGGCTGAGCACCGGCTGACCTAGGATCACGGGGTGCCGACCGACCCCCAGCCCGACGAGACTCCGGACGCCGTCAGCGAGCCTGCGACAGCTCAGCCCGTCGAGTCCGCGGCCCTCGATGCCCGCGGCGTGCCGATCCCCTCGGAGCAGGAGCTCGCTGCGGTCGCGGAGCCGGCGGTCGTCCGTCACGCCCCGAAGTACGGAGCGTTCATCACGGCCGGCGCTCTCGTCGGCATCGTCGTCGCCCTGGTCCTGGTCGCGATCATCCGGCCGGCGGCACCGTGGGTGGCCGACGGGTCCGGCTTCATCTCGTTCCTCGATGGTGAGGGTGCGGTGCGCACGGTCATGGCCGTCGGCGGAGCGGTGCTCGGCGGGTTCGTCGGCGGCGCACTCGCCGTCATGGCGGACCGGCGCAGCGTCCGCCGGGCGCACTCCGCCGACGTCTGACAGCTGGGCACGTTCCGTCCGCGCCCTKAGGCGTGTGCGACGATAGGAACGTGGCCCCCCGCGCAGACGGACGTCTGAACCACGACCTCCTCCCCAACGAAAAAGGCCCCCAGGACGCTTGTGGCGTCTTCGGTGTGTGGGCCCCCGGTGAGGAGGTCTCCAAGCTCACCTACTTCGGCCTGTACGCGCTGCAGCACCGCGGCCAGGAGTCGGCGGGCATCGCCACCTCCAACGGCCAGCAGCTGCTCGTCTACAAGGACATGGGCCTGGTCTCCCAGGTCTTCGACGAGACCGCGCTGAACGCCCTGCAGGGCCACATCGCGATCGGGCACGCGCGCTACTCGACCACCGGTGGCAGCACCTGGGAGAACGCGCAGCCGACGCTCGGCCCCACGGCCGCCGGCACCGTCGCCCTCGGCCACAACGGCAACCTCACCAACACCGCCGAGCTGGTGGACCTCGTCGCCGAGCGCTACGGCAGCCAGCGCCGCGGCGAGCTCGCCCGCGGCAACACCACCGACACCGCGCTGATCACCGCGCTCCTGGCGGGGGACCCGGACCACACCCTCGAGGCCACCGCGCTCGAGGTGCTCCCGCGCCTGCGCGGCGCGTTCAGCCTCGTCTTCATGGACGAGCACACCCTCTACGCCGCGCGCGACCCGCAGGGTGTCCGTCCGCTGGTGCTCGGACGACTGGAGCGCGGCTGGGTCGTGGCCAGCGAGACGCCCGCCCTCGACATCGTCGGTGCCTCGTTCGTCCGCGAGATCGAGCCCGGTGAGTTCATCGCCATCGACGCCGACGGCCTGCGCAGCAGCCGGTTCGCGAAGGTCGACCGCGCCGGGTGCGTGTTCGAGTACGTGTACCTCGCGCGCCCGGACACCTCGATCGCCGGCCGGTCGGTGCACGCCGCCCGCGTCGCGATGGGCCGGCGCCTCGCCATCGAGCACCCGGTCGAGGCGGACCTGGTCATCCCGGTCCCGGAGTCCGGCACGCCCGCCGCGGTCGGCTACGCCGCGGAGTCCGGCATCACGTTCGGCCAGGGCCTCACCAAGAACGCGTACGTCGGACGCACGTTCATCCAGCCGTCGCAGACGCTGCGCCAGCTGGGCATCCGGCTCAAGCTCAACCCGCTCAAGGAAGTCATCCGCGGCAAGCGCCTGGTGGTCGTCGACGACTCGATCGTCCGCGGCAACACCCAGCGTGCGCTCATCCGGATGCTCCGCGAGGCCGGCGCCGCCGAGGTGCACGTGCGGATCAGCTCCCCGCCGGTCAAGTGGCCCTGCTTCTACGGCATCGACTTCGCGTCCCGCGCCGAGCTCATCGCCAACGGCCTGGGGGTCGACGAGATCGCCGCGTCGCTCGGCGCCGACTCGCTCGGCTACATCTCCCCGGAGGGCATGATCGCCGCCACCGAGCAGCCCGCGTCGCAGCTGTGCGCCGCGTGCTTCACCGGTCAGTACCCGATCGAGCTGCCGCCGGCGGACCGGATCGGCAAGTTCCTGCTCGAGCAGAGCGAGCTGCCGCTGGGTGCCCCGGAGGACGGGCTCCTGTCGATCGTGCCGAGCGCCGGTGGCGCGAGCGCCCTGGACCACCCGTGAGCGGCCCGCAGGTCACGTACGCCGGTGCGGGCGTGGACACGGAGGCCGGTGACAAGGCCGTCGAGCTGATGAAGGACGCTGTCCGCGCCACGCACGGGCCGCAGGTGCTCGGGGGGGTCGGCGGCTTCGCGGGCCTGTACGACGCCAGCGCCCTGCTCAGCTACCGCAAGCCGCTGCTGGCCACCTCGACCGACGGTGTCGGCACCAAGGTCGCCATCGCGCAGGCCCTGGACATCCACGACACCATCGGGTTCGACCTGGTGGGCATGGTCGTCGACGACATCGTCGTGGTCGGCGCGAAGCCCCTGTTCATGACCGACTACATCGCGTGCGGCCGGGTGGTGCCCGAGCGCATCGCCGGCATCGTGCGTGGCATCGCGGCGGCGTGCTCGGTGGCCGGGACCGCGCTCGTGGGCGGCGAGACCGCCGAGCACCCCGGCCTGCTGGGTCCCGACGAGTACGACGTGGCCGGTGCCGCGACGGGCGTGGTCGAGGCCGACCGGCTGCTGGGCCCCGAGCGGGTGCGTGCCGGCGACGTGCTGCTGGCCCTCGGCTCGAGCGGCCTGCACTCGAACGGCTACTCGCTGGTCCGCAAGGTGGTCTCYGTGGCCGGCTGGACGCTGGACCGCCACGTCGACGAGCTGGGCCGCACGCTGGGTGAGGAGCTCCTGGAGCCCACCCGCGTCTACGCGAGCGACTGCCTGGCACTGGCCGAGCGCGCGGGCGTCGAGGGCCTGCACGCGTACAGCCACGTGACCGGCGGGGGACTCGCGTCGAACGTCGCGCGCGTGCTGCCGCAGGGTCTGGTCGCGGACATCGACCGCGGGGGCTGGACGCTGCCGCCGGTGTTCTCGCTGGTGCAGCGCCTGGGCCAGGTGCCGTGGACCGACCTCGAGGGCACGCTCAACCTCGGGGTGGGCATGGTCGCGATCGTCGCCGCCGACTCGGCGGCCGGGGTGCTCGCGCACGCGACCGAGCTGGGCCTGCCCGCGTGGGAGCTGGGCACCGTGCGGCACGCCGACCCGAGCACCGACGTGGCGGGTGCACCGGGGTTCGTCGCGGGCACCAAGGGCGTCCACGGGGGAGCCGTCCAGCTCACCGGCGCCTACCGGGTCTGACGGCACGCGTGCGCACACGCTCGCACCACCCCGAAGGATGGTGCGGTGCGTGTGCGTGCCTACGCCTCAGCGCAGGTGGCGAGAACAATCAGCGATCGTCGTCCGACCAGCGTCGGTAGTCGTCGCTGTCGTCGTCAGTGTCCGTCTCCACAGCCGCGCGAGGGCGGTTGTCGGTGACGACATCGTTGTGGCCGTGCGACGTGAGCTCCTGCTCGAGAGCTCGGTAGTTGGTATCCGGGCTGAAGTACTTCAGCTCCCGGGCCACCTTCGTCTGCTTAGCCTTCTGACGGCCGCGCCCCATGGCATCGACCCCCTCTTACGTGGATGCGGGGCGGCTCCGTGCTGACACGTGCGGCCCCGGGGTGCTGAATCGTCTCTTCGTGGGGCAACGGTACATGCTCGTTCGGTATTCCGACCACTCGCCGTGCGCGATGCGCGTCACGTCTGCGCCGGCGACGCCGAGGCGGGTCGGCCGGCGTGAGCCGGACTGGCGTCCAGCGCCCCGTGGACGGTCCAGCGCGTCCCGGCGTGTATGACCGAATGGTCGGGTTTAGGCTGGTGCCACGGCTCACGAGTCGCGAAGTATGAGAAGTGTATGAGAGCGGCGTGAAGGTTCGTTATCGGACCGTGTCCGGGAACGCGCTGTATGCGGCTTTCGTTCATGCTAGTGGGGCGATGTCAGGTTTGGGGGCTTCAGCCCGTACCCTTGCCAGATCGAGAACGTTTCACACCCGCAGGACCGCATCACCCGCACCTGAACTGGCCCGAGCATCGACGACGTCGACGCTGCAGGCCGCACGCTCGCCAGGAGGCAGCAGATGAACGCACACGCCGCAGACTCCGAAGCCCTGCTCACGCCCTCCGAGGTCGCGACACTGTTTCGGGTCGATCCCAAGACCGTCACCCGCTGGGCGAAGGCCGGGAAGCTGTCCTCGATCCGCACGCTCGGCGGCCACCGCCGGTACCGCGAGTCCGAGGTGAGGGACCTGCTCAACGGGGTCCCGCAGCAGCGCCTGTCCGACGGCTGAACCCACTCTCACTCGGCCGAGGTCGTCGACCCTGCTCGACGTGCCCTCGGCCGTTGCGCGCCCGCGGCGGCGCGCCCCGGACATGACGACGACGGCGAGGGCCGCACCGTGGCGCCCTCGCCGTCGGCGTGCGTCAGCCTCTGCGGCGCCCCGCGACGATGAGCGCGACCAGGGCCGCGACGCCGGCCGCGGCGCCGCCGAGGACGGCGAAGGCCTTCTTGCGCGCCGCCGGGTCGGCATCGGTGTTCTTGGCGTCGCTCCACAGCTGACGGCCCGACTCCACCGCGCGGCCCGCCTGAGCGCGGGGATCGAGCCGTGCCACGAGCTCGTCGACGTTCGACGCCAGCTGCGCGCGCGTGAGCGCGAGCTCGGCCTCCAACGCCTCCATCTGGGGGGTGGTGAACGGCTTGGGCGCGTCCTTGGGCTTCGACTCGTCGCTCATGCGGAGAACCCTGCCTTCAGCGTCGCGATGTCCTCGTGGACGCCCTCGATCGCCTTGGCCGGGGTGGGGGGTGAACCGGCCTTGATGCGGTTGATGCCGATGAGCACCAGCACCGCGATCACGATCAGCATCACGACGCACACGATGAGCGCGGCCAGCCAGAGGTCGACCCAGAGGTCCAGGACGATGATCGCCAGCGCGATCCCGGCGCCGAGCAGGTAGAGGGCGAGCACCCCGCCCACGGCGACGAGTGCGGCGCCGATCCCGAGCTGCTGCGCCCGTCCCGTGAGCTCGGCCTTGGCGAGGTCGATCTCCGCGCGCACGAGTCGCGCAGCCTGCTCGCTGATCTCGGACACCAACTGGCCGAGCGACTTCTCGTCGCCCGGCGGTCCCGACTGGGTGGTCATGGGGCACGGCCTCTCGTCTGCACATCCGGTGACCACCAGTCTGGTGGTCGGCGATCCGCCACGCGAGAGGAACGGCCCTGATCAACCGCGCGGACTCAGTCCGCCCAGGGGTGAACCTGCTCCTCGGCGGGGTGTGCCGGCTCGTGGATCCGCACGACCGAGACGGCCGGCCCCGGGGGCAGCCGGCGCCGGGCCCAGGCCGCGACCCCGGCACCGATGAGCAGGAGCGCCACCCCGATGATCAGCGCGGCGAGCCAGGCGTCGACCGCGTGGGACAGGCCGAGCACCGCAGCCGTGATGAGGAGCGCGAGACCGAAGAAGCTCACCAGGGCGGCCGCCGCGAACCCGAGCGCAGCCGGGCGGACCTCGATGGCGCGGGCGCGGACGCTGCGCGTGACCGCGTCGATCTCGGCCTGGACGCTCTCGCGCACGTGGTCCTCGACCTGGGCGAACTTCTCGCGCGCCCGGTCCGCGAGGGGCTCGGAGAAGCGGTCGAAGAAGCTGCGCGGGCGATCGGCGCCAGGGGTGCTGGCCATGAGGTCCTCCTCGTACGGCGTGCGGTGACCTCAGCGTAGGAGCAGAACGCCTGGTGGCAGAGTTGCCGCGCTCACGACGAAGCCCCGCTCCGGGTGATCCGGGCGGGGCTTCCGATGTGGCCACTGGCAGGGTCGAACTGCCGACCTTTCGATTTTCAGTCGAACGCTCTACCAACTGAGCTAAGTGGCCGAAACGACGCGGCCCGGTCTCTGCTCATCACAGAACTGCTGACCGGGCGTATCGAGCGACCCCGACGGGACTTGAACCCGCGACCTCCGCCGTGACAGGGCGGCGCGCTAACCAACTGCGCTACGGGGCCTTGAACTGCTGCAAGGCCTTACTGCTGATCCTGCTCGTACCCCCAACGGGATTCGAACCCGTGCTACCGCCGTGAAAGGGCGGGGTCCTAGGCCGCTAGACGATGGGGGCTTGTCCAACCCCTGACGTCGAGGCGCCGGATGACCGGTGATGAGCATACGGGGTGATCGGCCGTAACTCCAAAGCGGTTGCCGGTGGCCCCCGTCACGTGCCGCGGACCAGGCAGGATGGTGCCCATGGTCGACATGACGCTCGCCGAGTTCGAGGACGCGGTCCGCGACGCTCTCGACGAGATCCCCGACGAGCTGGCCGCCATGATGGACAACGTCGTCGTGCTGGTGGAGGACGAGGCGCCCGAGGGCGAGGTCGAGCTGCTGGGCCTGTACGAGGGAACCCCGCTGACCGAACGCGGGGAGTTCTGGGCCGCCGGCTCGCTGCCCGACCGGATCACCATCTTCCGGCTCCCCACCCTGGCCGTCTGCGACGACCGAGCGGACGTGGTCGAGGAGGTCGCCGTCACTGTGGTGCACGAGATCGCGCACCACTT
The DNA here is from genome assembly GCF_056402235.1 of Cellulomonas sp. P4_B5_2. Classification (NCBI taxonomy): domain Bacteria; kingdom Bacillati; phylum Actinomycetota; class Actinomycetes; order Micrococcales; family Cellulomonadaceae; genus Cellulomonas; species Cellulomonas sp. P4_B5_2. The sequence goes on along the minus strand of NZ_JBFUHU010000098.1, from coordinate 2,872 downwards.
CGGCATCGACGACGACCGCCTGCACGAGCTCGGCTGGGACTGACGCAGTGGGACACGACCACGGGCACGGGACGGCGGCACAGGCGCACCGGGGGCGGCTCCTGGCGGTGCTGGTGCTGACGCTCGTCGTGCTGGTGGTCGAGGTGGTCGGCGGGCTCGTCTCCGGGTCGTTCGCCCTGATCGCCGACGCCGGGCACATGCTCACCGACGCCGCCGGTGTGGGCCTCGCGCTGGGCGCGACCGCACTGGCGGCCCGGCCCGCCACGGCCGCGCGCACGTTCGGCTGGCAGCGCGCGGAGATCCTCGCGGCGCTGGTCAACGGGCTGGTCATCGCGGCCGTCGGGGTCGGGGTGATCGTCGGCGGGATCGCGCGGATCCTTAACCCGGGCGAGGTCGAGGCCGGGCTCATGCTCGCCGTGGCGGTCGTCGGGCTCGCCGCCAACGGGGTCGGCCTGGCGCTGTTGCGCCGGGGGCAGGAGGAGTCGCTCACCGTCCGCGGCGCCTATCTCGAGGTGCTCGGCGACCTGCTCGGGTCCGCGGCCGTGGTCGTCGCGGCGGTCGTCGTGCTGGCCACCGGGTTCCTGCGGGCCGACGGGATCGTCTCCGTGCTCATCGGCCTGATGATCGTGCCGCGTGCGGTCAGCCTGCTGCGCGAGGTCGGGACCGTGCTGCTCGAGGCCACGCCCCGCGGGGTGGACCTGGACGCGATCCGGTCGCACATCTGCGGTGTCTCCGGGGTGCTCGGCGTGCACGACCTGCACGCGTGGACCATCACGTCCGGCGTGCCGGTGCTCTCGGCGCACGTCGAGGTGCCCGACGACCTCCTGTCCCGGGGCGAGGCAGGCCGCGTGCTCGACGACCTGCGACGCTGCCTGGCCGGCCACTTCGACGTCGACCACTGCACGTTCCAGCTGGAACCGCCGTCCACCACGGGCCGCGAGCGCCACGCGCACGCCTGACCCTGGCCGTGCGCCCGCACGCCGAGTGCGGGCCTCGGTGGGCTGGGACCGTAGGGTCGGCGCATGGTTGCTGTGGGGATCGTGCTGCTGCYGCAGGAGCGGTGGGTGTCGGCTCGCCGGAAGTGGGAGCAGGCCGAGGAGTGGGGCTTCGACCACGCGTGGACGTACGACCACCTCGCCTGGCGCTCCCTCGTCGACCAGCCGTGGTTCGCCACCGTGCCGCTCCTGGCCGCTGCCGCGGCCGTCACCGAGCGGATCGGGCTGGGCACGTGGGTGGCGTCCCCGAACTTCCGGCACCCGGTGCCGTTCGCCAAGGACGTCATGGGTCTCGACGACGTCAGCGGGGGTCGGTTCCTGCTCGGCGTGGGCGCTGGCGGCGAGGGGTTCGACGCCTCCGTCACCGGCGACCCGCCGACGCGCGGCGAGCGGACGCGGCGGTTCGAGGAGTTCGTCGGGCTGCTCGACTCGCTGCTGACCCAGCCGGTGACGTCGCACCAGGGCACGTTCTACCGGGCCGACGAGGCGCGGATGATCCCCGGCACGATCGCGCAGCCGCGCACGCCGTTCGTCGTCGCCGCCAACGGACCCCGGACGATGACGCTGGCCGCGCGGTTCGGGCAGGGGTGGGCCACCTACGGACCCGCGTACGCGACCGAGGACGTCCCGGCCGAGGCGACAGCCGCGCAGGAGCAGTGGTGGACGGGGCTGGCGACGATGCTCGAGCAGGTGGACGCGATCGAGGCCTCCGTCAGGCCTGCGGGCGAGCCACCGCTGCGCCGGTACCTCAGCCTGGACGGGGCGCCGATCTTCTCGATGACCTCGCTGGACGTGGTGACCGAGGGCATCGAGCGTGCGGCGGCGCTGGGGTTCAGCGACGTGGTGATCCACTGGCCGCGCGCGGAGGGGATCTACGCCGGCGACGAGTCCGTGCTGGAGGCCCTGGTCGATGAGCTGCCGAGGGATCCGGTCGCCAGGGCGCTCGGATCTGCGGACGTTCGCTCAGTGGGCCTGGCGGGCTTCCCAGGCGCTGGTGACCATATCCAGCAGGGTGTGGCGCATCTGCCAGTCGAGGTCGCGGGCCGCCAGCTCGCCCGACGCCACGATGCGGGCCGGGTCGCCCGGCCGGCGCGGGGCGGTCTCGGGCTCGAACGCGATGCCGGTGCCCTCGGCCATCGCGGTCATGATCTGCCGCACCGAGACGCCGTCGCCGGAGCCCAGGTTGTAGACGGGCTCCAGGGTGCCGCCGGCGGCCAGGACCTGCGCGGCGGCGACGTGCGAGTCGGCCAGGTCTGCGACGTGGATGTAGTCGCGGACGCAGGTGCCGTCGGGCGTCGGGTAGTCGGTGCCGTTGATCCGCGGGGTGCGGCCCTCCACCAGGGCGTCGAGCACCAGCGGGAAGAGGTTGTGCGGGCTGGTGTCGTAGAGGTCCGGGGTGGCGGAGCCGACGACGTTGAAGTACCGCAGCGACGTGTGCCGCAGGCCTGCCGCCCGCGCCTGGTCGCGCAGCAGCCACTCGCCGATGAGCTTGGACTCGCCGTAGGGCGACTCGGGCGTGGTCGGGGTGGTCTCGGTGACCAGGTCCACGTCCGGGGTGCCGTACACGGCGGCCGACGACGAGAAGACGATCGCGTCGACGCCCTGCGAGGCCATGGCCTCCAGCAGGTGGGCGGTGCCGGTGACGTTCTGGTCGTACGTGTGCAGCGGCCGGTCGACGGACACGCCGGCGTACTTGAACCCCGCCAGGTGCACGACGCCCACGACCGCGTGCTGGGAGATCGTGTCCGCCACCAGGTCGGTGTCGAGGATCGACCCTTCCACCAGCGGCACGCCGTCGGGGACGAACGCCCGGTGCCCGCTGGACAGGTCGTCCAAGACCACCGTCGCCAGCCCGACCTGCCCGAACGCCCGCACCA
>NZ_JBFUHU010000097.1:0-10891 GCF_056402235.1 Cellulomonas sp. P4_B5_2 | reverse complement strand
TAGCTGACCAGGTACGCCGGGATCGTGGCCGTGCCCTGGGCCACGCCGCCGGTGTCGTTGATGACGTGCGCGATCACGCCGTTGCCGCCGAGCGACACCGTGAGGATGTTGTGGAACCGCACCCCCGGCTTGACCGGTGACTGGAACCCGCTGTCGACGACGATGCTCGGGTCGCGGTCGCCCCGAGGTCGATGGGCAGCCACTGGGCGTCGGACGCCGATCCTCCGGGTCCGCGCCAGCGCCTGAACCTCGTCACCCCTCGCAACGTCCGCACATCCGGCAGTCCCGACGACCGAATCCGCGGACGTCCGCTCGGGGAACGCTTGACGTCCGCACATTCACGCGCCGGGACGACCGAATCTGCGGACGCTGGCCCTCCCTCCACACACAGCAACGTCCGCACTCCTGCGGGTAGGAACCCACGGGAGTGCGGACGTGGCGTGCGGGTGGGTCAGCTGCCGATGGCGGACTCGACCTCGAGCGTGAACTGCTTGGCCGCGTCGGCCGGGGTCATCCGGCCGAACAGGACCTCCTGGTTGATGCGCCGCGTGATCTCGGCGACCTGACCGGCGCCGACCGGCGGGACGGCCGGTCCGTCGACGATCTCGTCCTCGAGGTCGGCCAGGAACTCGGCGGCCTGCTTGTCGGTGGCCGAGAACTTGTCCTGCACCGCCGCGCGGACGTCGATGTTGGCGGGCAGCCCGCGGTCGGAGAGGAGGATCTCGCCGGCGGCGGGGTCGTTGAGCAGGAAGTCGACCAGCAGGGCCGCCTCCTCCGGGTGCTCGGACTTGGCGGAGACCGAGTAGTACATGGCCGGCTTGAAGTACATGCCGGTGCGGTCCTCCTCCGACTCGCCGGGGACGCGGAGGAGCTTGAGCTCCTTGCCGGACGCGTTGGTGATCGCGGTCAGCTGGTTGGTCCAGAACCACGCCATGGCGCCCTTGCCCGTGGCGACGAGCGACTGCTCCGGACCGCCGGCGTCGACCTCGACCGTCGTCGCGGCGTCAGGTGAGCCGCCACCGGCCTGCAGGTCCAGCGAGTACTGCCACCAGTCGGCGAGGGTGTCCTCGTCGTACCCGAGCTTGCCGTCCTTCGTGTAGAGCGACTCCCCGCGCTGGCGGGCGAAGATCGAGAACCCCGGCTCGTTGAACCCGTAGTCCTGCGCGCCGAACACGGCCTTCCCGGTCTTGGCGGRGATCTCGTCGGCGATCTCGACGTACTCCTCCCAGGTCCAGGTGGAGTCGTCGGGCAGCTCCACGCCGGCGGCCTCGAAGGCGGTGGGGTCGGCGACGACCGCGTACGCGTTGACGCCGGTGGCCACGCCGTACAGGGCGTCGTCGATGGTGCCGGACTGCAGCACGTTCTCGTCGATCTTCGAGGTGTCGAGGCCCAGCTCGTTGAGGTCGGCGAGCACCCCGCGTGAGGCGTAGTCGTTGAGGAACCGCTCCTCCTGCGTGATCACGTCCGGGGCGTCACCGCCGGCGACCGCGGTGCCCAGCTTGTCGAAGTAGCTGTTCCAGTCGGTGTAGTCGGGGACCACGGTGATGTACGGGTACTTCTCCGTGAACTTGTCGAGCACMGACTGGGTCAGCTCGTGCCGGGTGTCGGAGCCCCACCAGGAGAAGCGGATCTCGACGGGCTCCGGGGGGCCCGACGAGGTGGGCGTGGCGGCGGGCTCGTCGGACGAGCCCGCGCAGGCGGTCAGTGCGAGGGCCGCGATGGCGAGCACTGCACCGGCACGGAGGGACTGTCGGGGGCGCATGGTTCTCCTTGGGTGACGAGGACGACGGTGTGCTGTCGGGAGGGCCGGCGGATCGGGTGGAGCTACTTGATGCCCGTCGTCGCGATCCCCTTGACCAGGTACTTCTGGCCGAACAGGAACGCGAGGAAGACGGGGATGAGCGAGACGATCGACATCGCGAACATCGGGCCCCACGAGCTGGCGCCCGTGGAGTCCAGGAACGTGCGGAGAGCGACCGGCGCGGTGTACATGTCCGGCCGGACGAGGAAGATGAGCTGGCTGAAGAAGTCGTTCCACGTCCAGATGAACGTGAAGATCGCCGTGGTGGCCAGGGCGGGCAGCGACAGCGGGAGCATGATCCGCAGGTAGATGCGTCCGTGCCCGCACCCGTCCAGGCGGGCGGCCTCGTCCAGCTCCCGGGGGATCCCGCGGAAGAACTGGACCATGAGGAAGATGAAGAACGCGTCCGTGGCCAGCAGCTTCGGGACGATGAGCGGCAGGAACGTGTTGATCCAGTCCAGCCGGGCGAACAGGATGTACTGCGGCACGATGATCACGTGGATCGGCAGCATGATCGACATGAGCATGACCGCGAACCACAGCCGCCGGCCCCGGAACTCGAGGCGCGCGAACGCGTAGGCCGCCATCGAGCAGCTGACCAGGTTCCCCACCAGCGACCCGAGCACGATGACCGCCGAGTTCAGCAGGTACCGGCTGAACGGGTACTGCAGCGCGTTCCAGCCCTGCGAGTAGTTGGTCCAGTCCACCTCGGTGGGGATGAGCGACACGTCGCGGAAGATCAGCTCGGTGGGCTTGAACGAGCTGATGAGCAGCCAGATCAGCGGGTAGAGCATCAGCAGGCAGAGCGCGACGAGGCCTGCGTGCTTGAGCACGGAGCGGCGGCGGTCGGGCCACGGGGAGCGGTGGTGCTGCACCGGGGGGACCTCGTCGGCCAGGGCCGACAGGGTCGTGGCAGGGGGCGTGGGGCGCACGTGGACCTCAGTCATCGTAGAAGACCCAGAACTTGGAGGCGAAGAAGTTGATCAGGGTCATCACCGCGACGATGAGGACGAGCAGCCACGCCATGGCGGACGCGTAGCCCATGTCGAAGGCTGTGAAGCCCTTCTGGTAGAGGTAGAGCGTGTAGAACATCGTCGAGTCGGCCGGTCCGCCCGTGCCGCCGGAGACCACGAACGCCTGCGTGAAGCTCTGGAAGGCGCCGATCACCTGGAGCACCAGGTTGAAGAAGATGATCGGCGTGAGCAGCGGCAGCGTGATCGAGCGGAACTTGCGCACCACGCCGGCGCCGTCGATGGCGGCCGCCTCGTAGTACATCTCCGGGATCTGCCGCAGGCCGGCCAGGAAGATGATCATCGGGGCGCCGAACGTCCAGATGTGCAGCAGGACGAGCGTGCTCAGCGCGGTGTCCGGGTCCGACACCCAGCCCTTGCCCTCGATGCCGAACAGGGCGAGGAAGTGGTTGACCAGGCCGTCGATCCCGAACACCTGGCGCCACAGGATGGCGACGGCGACCGAGCCGCCGAGCAGCGAGGGCAGGTACAGGACCGAGCGGTAGAACGGCAGACCCTTGATGCCGCGGTCGAGGATGAGGGCGAGCGCCAGGGCGGCGATCAGCTGCAGCGGCACCGCGGTGAACACGTACGTGAACGTGACCCGCAGGGAGTTCAGGAGCCGGGGGTCCTGGAACAGCCGCGTGTAGTTCTCGATGCCGACCCACGACGGCGACTGCAGCAGGTCGTAGTCCGTGAAGGACAGGTACCCGGACGCGACCATCGGGCCGATCGTGATGAGCCCCAGGCCGAGGAACCAGGGCGCGAGGAAGATCGCCGCGCTCTTGCCGTCGCCGCTGCGCAGGGGTCGCCGAGCGGGCGCAGTCTTGCCTCCGCGCGCCGCTCGCGCCGTCCGGCGCAGTTCTGTCACCACAGACATGTCGTCGATCACCTCACTGTGTTCGCCGTGGGGATCCGGTGAGAAACCGGTTCCTCGGTCGGTACCGTAGCACCGGAAGATGTGCTTGGGAACCGGTTTCCCGTGGTGTATGTTCAGCGCGGAGCCACCCCCGACGCGGTGGCTCGAGGGTGACCGCGGGAGGCTGCAGTGACGCAGAACGGGTGGACGCGCAGCGCGTCGACCATCGCCGAGGTCGCGCATGCCGCGGGCGTCTCACGGGCGACCGTGAGCAGGGTGATGAACGGCCGCTCCACGGTGGACCCGGAGCTCGCCGCGCGCGTCCGTGACGTGGCCGAGCAGCTGCACTACCGGCCCAGCAACACCGCGCGGAGCCTGTCGCTCGGACGCACCAACACCGTCGCCGTCGTCGTCCCCGACCTGGCCAACCCGATGTTCCAGCAGGTGCTCCGGGGGGTGGCCTCGGCCGCCGCGGAGGAGGGTTACCGGGTGCTGGTGGCGGACACCGCCGAGCACGCCGGGGACGAGGAGCGGATCGCGCTCGACGCCCGCCTGCGCTGCGACGCCCTCGTGCTGGTCTCGCCGCGCATGTCCGAGCAGACCCTGCGCGCGCTGCTTCCCGAGATCCGCCCGGTGGTCGTCGTCAACCGGGCCGCCGACGGCACGACCCCGACCCTGGCCATCGACTACGCGGCCGGCATCGACCAGATCGTCGAGCACCTCACCGGCCTGGGCCACCGGCACCTGCTGTACCTGGCCGGTCCGCCGGACAGCGCGTCGCACGGTGCCCGGCTCGACGCGCTGCGCGCCGCGGCCGCCCGCCGCGAGGACGTCCGGCTGAGCGAACGCCCCGCAGGCTCGTCGGTCGAGTCCGGCTACGCCGCCGCGCAGGACGTGCTCGCCTCCCGCGCCACGGCGGTCGTCGCCTACAACGACCTGGTCGCGTTCGGCCTGCTCGCGCGCCTGAACGAGCTCGGCGTCGCAGTGCCCGGGGACGTCTCGATCACGGGCTTCGACGACATCGAGCTCGCGCGGTTCGCGACGCCGTCCCTGACCACCGCGACCGTGCCGCAGGCCGAGCTGGGCCGGCAGGCCTGGGCGCACCTGCGCTCGCTGGTCGGCGGCGACGCCCTGGACCCGACGCCCCCGTTGATCACCCCGGTCCTCGCGATCCGCGCGAGCAGCGGCCCGGTGCCCCCGGCGGCGCGGCTCGGCCGCCGCGCCGCGACCGACCCGGTGGGTCCGGAGGTTCCCGAGCTCACCGGCACCTCGTGGTCCTCCGACCTGGGCTCGTACCTGCTCAGCGGGGCGACCTCCGGTCCGACCGTCCCGCTCGCCCGGTACGAGTCGGGGGGAGCGCGTGCCCCGCGTGCACGCCCCGCGCCCCTACCTGCACCCGGTGCACTCGGCGGCGGGCACCGCGCTCACCGAGACCAGCCCGGTCGACCACCGCCACCACTACGGCGTCTCCATGGCGGTGCCGGTGGTCAACGGCACCAGCTACTGGGGCGGCCGCACGTTCCTGCGCGACGAGGGCCCGACCCTGCTGCCCAACCACGGCCGGCAGGTCAGCGGTGGTGCGCGGCTGGCCGACGAGGGCGCGACGCTCGTCGACGAGATCGAGTGGCTCGACGAGCGCGACCGCCCCCTGCTGACCGAGGACCGGCACCTGAACGCGGCACCCCTGGCGGACGGTCGCGGCTGGACGCTGCGCTGGTCCAGCGTGCTGCACGCCTCCCACGGACCGCTGCGGATCGAGAGCCCCGGCACCAACGGCCGACCGAGCGCCGGGTACGGCGGCATCTTCTGGCGCCTCCCGTCGGCCGACGTCACCACGGTGCTCGGCGAGGGCCTGGTCGGCGAGGAGGCCGTGCACGGCAGCCTGTCGCCGTGGCTCGCGTTCGTGCAGCGCCGCGAGGTGGCGACGACCACCGTGCTGCTGGTGCAGCACCCCGCGGCGCTGCGGCCGTGGTTCGCGCGGGTGGCCGAGTACGTCGGTGCCGGCCCGGCCCTGGCGTGGGACCGCGTGGTCGACGTGCCCGACGGCGGCCGCCTCGACGTGGGGCTCGCCGCCGTGGTGGTGGACCGGGCGCTCGGTGCCGACGAGGCGGGACACCTCGCCGCGCAGGCGTGGGGATGATCACGCAGACGCCCCGCGGGGCGACGCCCGTGAGCGACCCGGCGACGGACCTGCCGACGATCGCGGTGGTCGGTGTGCACGGCCACGGCGCCACGCACGTCCGCAAGGTCGCCGACCTGCAGGAACGCGGCCTGGCCACGCTCGCCGCGCTCGTCGACCCCCGTCCCGTCGAGGGCGACGTCCCCTGGTTCCCGGACCTCGACGACCTCCTCGCGCACGCCCGGCCGGACGTCGTGGTCATCGCGACGCCCATCCACACGCACCTCCCACTGGTGTCCACGGCGCTGCGGGCCGGCTGCGACGTGCTCCTGGAGAAGCCGACCACCGCGTCGCTCGCCGAGCACGCCGAGCTGCTGGACGTGGTCGAGGAGACCGGGCGGCTGTGCCAGGTGGGGTTCCAGACGTTCGGGTCCGGGGCGGTCGACGAGGTCGCGCGCATCGTCGCGACCGGCGAGCTCGGGGAGGTCACCGGGGTCGGCGCGGTCGGCACCTGGGTCCGTGGCGCGGGGTACTTCGCGCGGGCCCGGTGGGCCGGCCGGCGCACGCTGGACGGCGTCGAGGTGGTGGACGGCGTGGTGACCAACCCCCTGGCGCACGCCGTCGCGACCGCGTTGCTGCTGGCCGGCGCGCGGACGGTCCAGGACGTGACCGACGTGCGGGTCGACCTGCACCGCGCCCACCCGATCGAGGCGGACGACACGTCGGCGGTGGTCGTCGGGACGCGCGGCGGTGTGCAGGTCTCGGCGGGGCTGACCCTGTGCGCCCCGCAGCGCTCGCCCGCGCGGATCGCCGTCCGCGGCACGCTCGGCACCGCGACCCTGTTCTACGAGACGGACGAGATCGAGGTGTCCTCGCCGCGCGGCACCCGACGGATCCGCTGCGCGCGGGTGGACCTGCTCACCCAGCTGCTCATGGCGCGCACCCACCCCGCGATCAGGCTGCGGTGCTCCGTCGCGGACACCGGCGCGTTCCTGCGGGTGCTCGAGGCCGTGCGCACCGGTCCGGACCCGACGCCGGTGCCGGACGCGTTCGTCGAGTGGCGGGGCGAGCTGGACGACCGTCATCCGGTGGTGGCGGACGTGGAGCACTGGTGCGCGCGGGTGGCCGCCGAGGGCGCGACGTTCACCGAGCTCGGGGCACCGTTCGCGGGGTGATCGCCGGACCGGCGCCTAGGCTCGGTCGTCGTGATCCTGCGCCCGTACCGCGAGTCCGACGCCGTCGCGACCCTCGAGGTGTTCCTGCGCGCGATCCGCACCACGGCGAGCCGCGACTACACGCCTGAGCAGGTGGCCGCCTGGGCGTCGGACGAGATCGACGTGGCGGGCTGGTCGGCGCGGCGGGCGGCGCACCGCACGCAGCTCGCGGAGGTCGACGGCCGGGTGGTCGGGTTCACCGACGTGGACGAGCGAGGGTACGTCGACATGCTCTTCGTCGACCCGGACGTCGGGCGGACCGGGGTGGCGTCGGCGCTGCTCGGGTGGGTGCTGGAGACGGCGCGGGACCTCGGCGCGACCGAGCTCACCACGCACGCGAGCCTCACGGCGCGGCCGTTCTTCGAGCGGCAGGGGTTCGAGGTCGTGGTGGAGCAGCATCCCGTGCTGCGCGGCGTCGCGCTGACGAACTTCGTGATGCGACGGGAGCTCGCCCCTTAGCCGGTCGCACACGCGTTGCCGCTGATCAGCGGCGATACCGGGTGGAGATGACTGCGTAGTCGTCGGGAAACGGCGATGGCGAGCGCTTTCCCCAGTTTCCGCGAAACCCTTGCGCGGCCGGTGAGCGGTCTGTAGGAATGTCACTGCTTGCTCGGGTGAATCGTTCCAAGATGACCGATCGGGCTCTGCTCTCAACGACGAGACAAAGGGTGATGCCATGCGCTCGACGCGCGCGCACGACGAGGGACGACCGGCACCACGCACGACCCGGGCACTGCTCGCGGGCGCGGCGGTTCTCGCGCTGGTGGCCACAGGAGGCTCGCCCGCCCTGGCTGCCGATCCGGTGACCACGTGGAAGTTCGACATGGGGACCGCGACGAGCCCGGTGGCCGACGGCTACCAGCAGGTGACCGACGCGACCCGCTACTCCGCCGCGACCGGCTTCGGCATCGTGCCGGCCGAGGGCATCACCCCGATCTCCCGCGACCGCGGCGCCGAGGACCCGGCGGACCGCGACTTCGTGCTCGCCACGGCGTGGACCTTCGTGCTCGACGTGCCCAACGGCACCTACGACGTGACGGTCCGCTCGGGCGACCTGCTGGCGGGGAGCAGCGCCACCAAGACCACCGTGACCCTCGAGGGCGCGGGCGGCGGCTCGCTGAGCACCAAGACCGCGACCGTCTCCGGCACGTGGCCGGCCACGGTCGCCGACGGCCAGCTCACCGTCGGGATCACCGGCAGCGGCGCGGGCGGGTACGTGAGCTCGATCGTCGTCGCGCAGACCGGGACCACGCCCGAGGAGCCGGACCCCGGCACCTCGACGATCGCCGCGCCGACCTCCGTGCGCCTGGCGCACGTGACGCCGACCGCCGTGACGCTCCGCTGGAACGAGGTCGCCGGCGCGACGGGCTACGCGGTCTCGCGGTCGGACGCCGTCGACGGCACCTACACCGAGGTCGCCCGCACCGGAGCGCGCGAGGTGGTCACCACCGACGCCGTCGACACCTCCGCCCTGCGGTACTACCGCGTGCAGGCGATCGACGCGGCGGGCCTGTCCCTGCCATCGGCCGCCGCGGTGAGCAGCCTGCCGACCGCACCGACGGTGCCGGACGTGCTCGACTTCGACCTGGGCAGCGGCGCGCTCGCACCGGGCGCGATCCGGCTGGACGCCACCAGTGCGTACAGCGCGACGACGCGGTACGGCTTCGTCGACACCCGGGCCGTCACGGCCACCGACCGCGGCACCGCCGACGCGCTGCGCTCCGACTTCGTGAGCGTGGGCGACACCGAGCTCGTCGTCGACCTGCCCGACGGCGACTACACGGTCAGCCTGATCGCGGGCGATGCCACCGAGGCGACCGACGTCGCGATCACCGCCGAGCAGATGGCCAAGGTCGCAGCGACGGCCAAGGCCGCGGGCCAGTTCCTGGAGATGTCGTTCGACATCGCGGTCGTCGACGGCCAGCTCAACCTCGAGCTCTCCGGCACCGCCCCCAAGCTCAACCAGCTCCGGATCGCCGCGCAGAGCCCCCGCGCGCCGGGCAGCGAGCCCACCGTGTGGATCACGGGCGACTCGACCGTGCAGAGCTACACCGCGGACTACGTGCCGCAGGCCGGCTGGGGGCAGATGCTCGGCCGGTTCCTGTCCGACGACGTCACGGTGGACAACCGCGCGATCGGCGGACGCTCGTCGAAGAACTTCATCAGCCAGGGCCGGCTCGACGAGGTGTTGCGCCTGGTCAAGCCCGACGACTACCTGTTCGTGCAGTTCGGACACAACGACGCCACCTACGGAGTCGACGACCGGTTCGCCGCTCCCGCCGACTACGCGGAGTACCTGCGGACGTTCGTGGACGGCGCCACCCAGCGCGGCGCGCAGCCGGTGATCGTCACCCCGGTGTCGCGGCGCAGCTTCGACGCGGCGACCGGGAAGTTCACCGTCTCGTTCCCCGAGTACGTGGCCGCGGCGACCGCCTTGGCCACCGAGACCGGAACGCCGCTGGTCGACCTGTCGGCGTCCAGCCGGGCGTACCTCGACGAGATCGGTCCCGAGGCGTCGACGAGCGTGTTCCTGCACGTACCGGCGGGCGTGTACCCGAACCGGCCGACCGGCACGGTCGACGACACCCACTTCCAGGAGTACGGGGCGATCCAGCTCGCGCGCCTGGTCGCGACCGACGTCGCGGAGCTGGACGTGCCGCTGGCCGACGAGGTGCTCGACGTCGCGCCGCCGGCCGAGGTGCCGGCCGCACCGGCYGGCCTCGTGGCCGGTTCCGTCTCCAACGCGGGCGTACAGCTCACCTGGACGGCGAGCGAGGGTGCRGACATCTACCGCATCTACCGCAAGGCCGCCGCGGACGCGGACGACGCCTACGCGCTCGTCGCCACCTCGACGCTCCCGCAGGCTGCGGTCGGCGGGCTGGTGGAAGGTGCGTCGTACGACCTGCGGGTGGTCGCGGTGAACGGCCGCGGACCGTCGGCCCCGTCGGCCGCCGTGCGCGTCACCACCAAGGCCGCGCTCTACAAGTTCGACGTGCAGCTGGCCGGCAACGTGCTCATGCCCGGCTACACCGAGGTGAACCAGAACTCGAGGTACACCCACGAGATCGGCTGGGGCTGGCTGGACCCGACGGGTCTGGGCGGCCGCGACCGTGGCATCAACTTCACGCCTCCGCCCAACGCCCTGCAGCGCGACTTCCTGCTGCCGGGCACCCAGCACGTGTTCGCGGTGGACGTGCCGAACGGCAGCTACGCCGTGAAGACGTACAACGGTGACTGGATCGGCACCAGCCGCTCCAACGTGCAGCTCGAGGGCAAGGACTTCGGCGCCTCGAACGCGGGTGCGGGGTCGGTGTCGGAGAAGGTCAGCCAGCCGGTGCTCGTCACGGACGGCCAGCTGAACCTCGTCATGACGGGGACGTCGAGCCGGCTGAACGGCATCGAGATCACGCCCCTGCTGCTCGCGCCCTCCGCCCTCACGCTGGACGACGTGACCATCGACGGCTCGGCCGTGAGCGTCGCGCTCAGCTGGACCGGGACGTCGGACTCCGCCGGTTACCGGGTGTACCGGAAGTCCGCGGGGGCGACGGCGCCCGTCGCGATCGGCGACGTCACGACGACGACGTTCGTGGACACCACGCCGGACGTCGGCCTGGCGTACGAGTACCACGTGGTGGCGCTCGACCCCGCCGGCGCCGAGTCGGTGCCGACGGACACGCTCGACGTGACCACCGTCGACCCGGACGTCCCGACGGCCGCCGTGCCGACGGGTCTGACGCTCGGTGCGGTCCACAAGAACGACGTCACGTTCACCTGGGACGCCGTCGACGGCGCGCTGTTCTACCAGGTGTACCGGCAGGCCAAGGACGGCTCGTTCGTCGTCGTCGGCCGGGCGAGCGGCCCCACCTGGCCGGGCGAGCGGCCCCACCT
>NZ_JBFUHU010000096.1:0-18671 GCF_056402235.1 Cellulomonas sp. P4_B5_2 | reverse complement strand
GCCTCACGGGCGCCGACGGGCAGGCCCTGGTCCGCGCGGCGGCCGGCACGTTGCGGGACCTCGCGGCGGCGCCGACCGTGCTTCGCGCGCTGCGTCAGCTCGACGCGTCCCCCGACCAGCTGGAGCACGCGGTCGTCGCCGCGACGATGCGCGAGGCCCGCGCACAGGAGCCCGCGCTCAGCCGGCTCGACGGCGACCGGCTGGCCGACCTGCTGGACCGCGTGGCCGAGCGCGCCCCGGAGCTGCAGCGCGCCAACGCCGACGTCGTCACCGCCCGGCTGCGGGCACAGTTCGTCGACGCCGTCGCGCACTCGCAGCGCAGCGTCAGCGGGATGCAGCTGGAGGACCGCGCGCTCAAGGCGGTGTGGATGGCCGGGCGGCGCGAGCTGGAGCACGAGTTCGGCAAGGTCCGGGCGTACAAGTCGATCCGCTACCTGGCCTCGGCCGACCCTGGGGCCGTCGTCGCGGCGATGCGCCCGGTGTGGTTGATGAGCCCGTCGTCGCTCTCGGACACCCTGCCGCTGGAGACGACCTTCGACGTCGTGATCTTCGACGAGGCCAGCCAGATCCCCGTCGAGGAGGCCGTGCCGGCGCTGTTCCGCGGGGCGCAGGTGATCGTGGTCGGCGACCGGATGCAGCTGCCGCCCTCCCGGTACTTCCAGGTGGGCGCGCCCCCCACGGAGGAGCCCGCGGACGAGGACGACGACAACGCCACGGTGGGTGTCGTCCTCGACTCCGACAGCTTCCTCGCGGTCGGGTCCGTGCGGCTGCCGTCGACCATGCTCACCTGGCACTACCGCAGCCAGTACGAGGCGCTGATCCAGTTCAGCAACGCGGCGTTCTACGAGGGCCGGCTGACCACGATCCCGGACCGCACCCTCACCCACGTCCGCGCGCGGCCCCTGGAGGTGACGGTCGCTTCCTTCTCGCAGGAGGACGTCGTCGCCGCCGTCGACGGTCTGCTGGAGCGGAGCATCACTGCCGTTCGCGTGCTGGACGGCGTCTACACCCAGCGGACCAACCCGCAGGAGGCGGTCTGGATCGCCAACCTGGTCCGCGAGCTGCTGGCGCGCGGCAGCGGTCAGACGCTGGGGATCGTCGCGTTCTCGGAGGCGCAGCAGTCGGAGATCGAGCGGGCGCTGGAGCGGCTGGGCCGCGACGACGCCGAGTTCGCGCGCCTGTACGACGCCGAGCTGACCCGCGAGGAGGACGGCCAGGTGGTCGGGCTGTTCGTGAAGAACCTCGAGAACGTCCAGGGCGACGAGCGCGACGTCATCCTCATGAGCGTCTGCTACGCCGCCGGGCCGGACGGTCGCATGCGCATGAACTTCGGCCCGATCAACAACGCGGGTGGCGAGAAGCGGCTCAACGTCATCTTCAGCCGCGCCCGCCGGCACATGGTCCTGGTCAGCAGCATCGATCACACCGCGATCACCAACGTCTAYAACGACGGCGCGAACACCCTGCGCGGCTTCCTGCACTACGCCGACGCGGTCTCCAACGGGGACGCCGCCGCAGCCGCCGGGGTGCTGGCTGGCCTGCGCGAACGCTCGGGGCGCGCGGCGGTCCAGCCCGTCCCGCCGATCGTCGAGCAGATCGCCGACGCCGTCCGCGCGGCCGGTGTCGAGGTCGTCGCCGGCGTCGGGCAGTCCGCGTTCCGCTGCGACCTGGCCCTGCGCCCACACGGCGCTCCTGCCCACACGGTCGGCGTGCTGGTCGACCAGTCCGCCCGGCTCGCCGCGCACTCCCTGGACGAGCGGCGGGTCACGCAGCCGACCGCCCTGCGCTCGGGCGGCTGGCGCGTGGTGCAGGTGCTCGCGACGGAGTGGGAGGCCGACCCGGACGGCGTCGTGCGGCGGCTTGTGGCAGCGGTGGGGTTGCCGGACCGGCAACGTGGCTTGCTGGCGTCGTCGGACGCGGCTGACGATGTCGAGCATGACTGAGCACACGCACGGCGAGCACTACTGGGACGAGCACTACGAGACGATCGACCCCTCGTGGGGCACGCGGCCGAACGCGGTCCTGGTCGACGCTCTTCCCGCCCTGGCCCCGACTCCCGGGCGCGCGGTCGACCTCGGCTGCGGGCACGGCGGCGACGCCCTCTGGCTCGCCTCCCTCGGCTGGCACGTGACCGCGGTCGACGCGGCAGCCGTCGCGCTCGGACGCGTGGCGCAGGCGGCCGCCGACGCAGGCCTGACCGACCACGTCACCGTCGAGCAGCACGACCTGCGGGCATCGATGCCGTCCGGCTCGTTCGACCTGGTGACCGCCACCTACCTCCACGGACCGGAGGAGTTCCCGCGCGCGGAGGTGCTGCACCGAGCCTCCGACCTGGTCGCACAGGGCGGGTTGTTCGTGGTGATCGAGCACGCGTCCGTCGCCCCCTGGTTCTGGGACCAGCACCGGGCCTTCCCGACCGCCGCCGAGTCGCTGGCGTCGTTCGAGCTGGGCGACGGCTGGTCCGTGGAACGGCTGGAAGCCCCCCGGCGGACCGCGACCGGTCCGGACGGTCAGGTCGCCGAGGTTACGGACAATGTCATCGCGGTACGCCGGACGCGCTGACGCTCGGCCGTGACGACCCGACCGCTGCCCTCTGGCGCTGGCTAGGATTCCTGGATCACGGCGAGGGGGGATCCCCGAGCCGTCTCCGCGGCGTCGAGCCCAACCGGAGGTGCCCTCGTGCGGAAGGTCGTCCTGTACGAGCTGTTGTCGCTCGACGGCGTGGCGGAGGATCCCTCGGCGTTCTTCACCACCTGGGACGACGAGCTGGACGCCAACCTCGCCACGGTGATCGCGACGCAGGACACGGTGCTCCTCGGCCGGCGCAGCTACGACGAGTGGGCCGGGTACTGGCCGACCAGCACGGTGCAGCCGTTCGCCGACTTCATCAACGGGGTCACCAAGTACGTCGCCACCTCGACACCGCTCGATCAGGAGTGGGACCACGCGACGGCTGTCGACGGCGACCTGGTCGAGTTCGTGCGCGATCTGAAGGGCCGGCCGGGAGGCGACGTCGGCGTGCACGCCAGCATCTCCGTCGCGCAGACGCTGCTCGCGGCCGGAGTCGTCGACGAGCTCACGCTGGTGGTCGCGCCGACGGTGGCCGGCCGCGGACGACGCCTGCTCGACGGGCTCCCGTCGATCGGGCTCCAGACGATCCGGGCCGTGGCCTCACCGACCGGCCACCTGCTTCTCGACTATCGCGTCACCGGATAGCCAGAGTGCGAGCGCGCCTCAGAAAGGCGGGTCGCCCGAGTCGGCTCGTCGCGATGAAGGTCGCCAGTGCTCGAGAGCCTCGGGCGGGACGAGCACGGGGACCGGATGTCGAGCACTGGTGATCCCGTGCCGGTCGGTCCACCGTGAGACGCCGGTGTCCCTGTCGTAGGTGACCTGCCACCAGCCCTCGGTCTTGGCCTGGTGGTGGTGYTTGCACAACGCGTGCAGGTTCGCCTCGCAGGTCTGCGGATCGTGCAGCTGTTCGTGCGGGCTGCGAGTGAAGTCGTAGGGGATGCGGTGGTCGATCTCGCACCTGGTCGCGGGCTGACGGCAGCCCGGGAACGTGCAGGTCACGTCACGGGCCTGCACGGTGCGGGTCAGGTCGGCGCCGGGCCGGTAGGACTGTGTTCCGACGGAGCACGCCTGTCCGGTGGCGGGGTCGGTGAGGACGCGTCGCCAGGTGGCGTCCTGGGCGAGCTCGCGCGCGAGCTGCGCCGGGATGGGGCCGTAGGAGCCGAGGGAGGCCGGGGCGTCGTCCAGGCCGGCCAGGGTGGTGGCCGCCACGGTGACCTGCAGCGCGACCCGCTGTCCGTGGCGCGTGGGGAGCGCCGTCCCGTCGGGGGTCGCCTGCCGTTCCAGGATCGAGGTAAACACGTCGCTGAACGCGTCGGCGCGGCGTTGGTCGATGGTGCGTTCGTCGCCGTCGATCGCGGCGTGCCCGGCCAGGGCGTCGATCGCGGTGAACGCCGCCGTCGCGTCCGCCGCGGGCAGGTAGGCGACCAGTCGGGCCATCGCGTCCGGCGCCAGCTCCAGGAAGACTCCGCGCCGCGTGCGCTCCACCACCCGACGCTCCTCAGCGACCGTGGGACCGGCGGCGATCAGGGCAGCGCGCACGTGCCGGGTCAGCTGCGGTCCCGTCATCTCCGTGGCCCGGTCGACCGCGTCGCTCACCACCGCGTCGACCGCATGCGCGGACAGAGCCGTCCCGGACCGGTGGATCTCGTCGAGGATCACGTCGACCTTGCGCGCGTCCACCGCCCCGGCCGCCCACGCGTCACCCAGCGCAGGGTGCTGGGCTGTGCCCCACGCCCGCATGAACGTGTTCTCAGCGTGCCGCTTGGTGGACACCAGGACGCACGCGAGCTCGTCCGGGACGTGACGCAGCGCGTCCGGCGTGCGAGCCTCGAGCTCGCGGACCCACACCGCCTGGGCGGCTTGGACCATGTTGAGGACCTGCTGCCACGCGGCTACTCCGTTCACCAACGCCGCCCCCGACACCTCCGCGACCGGCACGGAACCGAGCATCGCGACGAGCGCAGCGACGTCCACCCCGGCCAGCGGGAACTCCTCCACAGCGCCCAGGTCCACTACGCGCGCACCTTCCGGGACGACCGGCGACGCCTCAGGACGTGCACCGCGTCCGGAGTCGGCCCACACCATCGTGGGCGAGGTGGGCGAGGTGGGCGAGGTGGGCGAGGTGGGCAACGTGGACGAAGGACGAGGAGTGCGCCGGGCGTCGCGCGCRGGTGGTTGGACGAGAACCGAGGCTCTCGCGGCAAGGTCGCCAACCGCGCGGCCCTCGAGAACTGCCGTCACCCCGATCACCTCCCACGGCACTTGTCCGATCCGACCCGATATCGAACAAGTGTACGATTCACCACTGACACTCTGCTCGGACCTGTGCACTCAGCGGGGCTGTCGGGTCGCGAAGGGTGCGGGCCAGGTCGAACTGCCCGCTGCCCGGCTCGGCCGATCGCAGCACCCGGCAGCGGCCAGGTCGAACTGCCCGATGCCCGGCACGGCCGATCGCAGCACCCGGCAGCGGCCAGGTCGAAGTGCCCGCTGCCCGACACGGCCGATCGCCGCACCCGGCACGACATCTGGACCGGCACCACGCGCGGCGGGAGAGGTCCTACAACCCGCCGCCCCCCGGCTCGTCGACCGACCGCAGCACCCGGCACGGCACCCCGACCGCCACGACGCGGGCCGGGACGTCGTGCGTGACCACGCTGCCGGCGCCGATCACGCCGCCCGCCCCGATGGTCACCCCGGGCAGGATCACCACGTTCGACCCGATCCACACGTCGTCCTCGATGTGCACGGGCAGCGAGAACTGCCGACCACCGGCGCGATCCTCGGGCACGGTCGGATGGCCGGCGGTCGAGATGGTGACGTTCGGCGCGATCATGACGCGGTCGCCGATCACCACGGAGGCGTCGTCCACGATCACGAGGTTGAAGTTGGCGTAGAAGTGCGACCCGATGTGGATGTGCGAGCCGTACGACACATGGAACGGAGGCTCGATCCACACGCCGTCACCGACCGACCCGAGCAGCTGCTGCAGGAGGGCGGTCCGCAGGTCCGCCTCCCCCGGTCGCGAGTGGTTGAAGTCGTGGGCCAGCTCCTTGCCGGCGACACGCTCCGCCTCGAGCGCCTCCAACCCGGGGCCGTAGTCCACGTACAGCCCGCCGGTGTCCATCACGGCTCGGACGGCGTCGTACTCGTCGGTCATCTCACGCTCCTCTAGGGTGTCCCGCAGACATCATCGTCGAATCGATCCGACCCAGGGACATCCTCATGAACGCGGCCTACCAGGACCCTGCTCTGACCGTCGCGGAGCGCGTCGCCGACCTCGTCGGGCGCATGACGCTCGAGGAGAAGGTCGGGCAGATGATGCAGCTGAACGCCCAGGGCGGTGTCGAGGACCTGGTGCTGAACCTGCACGTCGGCTCGATCCTGCACACGTCCCCCGAGCGGGTGCGCCAGGCGCACGAGCTGACCCCGCAGACCCGGCTGCAGATCCCGCTGCTGATCGCGGAGGACTGCATCCACGGGCACTCGTTCTGGGAGGGCGCGACGATCTTCCCGACGCAGCTCGGCATGGCGGCCAGCTGGGACGCCGACCTGCTGGAGCGTGTGGCGCGGGCGACCGCGGTCGAGGTGGCCGCGACCGGCATCCACTGGACGTTCTCGCCGGTGCTCTGCATCGCGCGGGACCTGCGCTGGGGCCGCGTCAGCGAGACGTTCGGCGAGGACCCGTTCCTCATCGGCGAGCTGGCGTCGGCGATGGTCCGCGGCTACCAGGGCGACGGCCTGTCCGACCCGACCGCGATCCTCGCCACCGCCAAGCACTTCGCCGGGTACTCCGAGACGCAGGGCGGCCGCGACGCCACCGAGGCCGACATCAGCCGCCGCAAGCTGCGCTCCTGGTTCCTGCCCCCGTTCGAGCGCGTGGCCCGCGAGGGCTGCCGGACGTTCATGCTCGGCTACCAGTCGATGGACGGCGTGCCGATCACCATCAACGACTGGCTGCTGGGCGAGGTGCTCCGCGGCGAGTGGGGCTACGAGGGCACCCTCGTCACCGACTGGGACAACGTCGGCCGGATGGTGTGGGAGCAGCACATCCAGCCCGACTACGCGCACGCGTCGGCCGCGGCGGTGCGGGCCGGCAACGACATGGTCATGACCACGCCCGGCTTCTTCGAGGGTGCGCAGGAGGCGGTGCACGAGGGACTTCTCGACGAGGCCGCCCTCGACGCCGCCGTCGGCCGGATCCTCACGCTGAAGTTCGAGCTGGGCCTGTTCGAGGACGCCCGCCACCCGAGCGTCGAGCGGCAGGCTGCGGTCATCGGGTCCGCGGAGCACGCCGAGCTCAACCTCGAGGTCGCCCGCCGGTCGCTCGTCCTGCTGACCAACGACGGAACGCTGCCGCTCTCGGAGGGGACGAGGACCATCGCCGTCGTCGGCCCCAACGCCGACGACCAGCACACCCAGCTCGGCGACTGGGCGGGCGCCTCCGGCCAGGCCGACTGGCTGCCCGACGGCCACCCGCGCGAGATGACGCAGACCGTCCTCGACGGCTTCCGCAACCACGTCCCTGCCGGCTGGACGGTCACGCACGCCCGCGGCGCCGAGATCCTCACGCTCGGCGTCGACCCGGAGGGCGAGTTCTTCCCCGACGGCCAGCCGCGCCCGCAGGTCGTCTTCCCGGCGGCACCCGACGAGGCGCTGATCGCGGAGGCCGTGGCCGCCGCCGAGGACGCCGAGGTCGTCGTCGCGGTGGTCGGCGACCGCATCGAGCTCGTCGGCGAGGGCCGCTCCACGGCCACGCTCGAGCTCGTCGGTGGCCAGGTGGCCCTGCTCGACGCCCTCGCGGCGACCGGGAAGCCGCTGGTCGTCGTCGTGATCGCGAGCAAGCCGCTCGTCCTGCCCCCGAGCGCGATGAACGCGGCCGCGATCGTGTGGGCCGCCAACCCGGGGATGCTCGGCGGGCAGGCGATCGCGGAGCTGGTGCTCGGGCGGATCGAGCCGTCCGGACGCCTGCCCCTCTCGTTCGCCGAGCACGTGGGCCAGCTCCCCGTCTTCTACAACCAGCTGCCCGGCCAGCACGGCAGCCGCTACGCGGACCTCACGCAGCGCGTGCCGTTCGCGTTCGGCGAGGGGTTGTCCTACACGACCGTCGACTACGCGGACCTGCGGGTCCTGGAGCCCGTGCTCGGCGTGGCCGACACCGTGCGGGCGCAGGTCACGCTGCACAACACGGGGGACCGGCCGTCGCGCGAGACCGTGCAGGTCTACGTCCGGGACACGGTGACGTCGGTGACCTGGGCGATCAAGGAGCTCAAGACCTACCGGCAGGTCGACGTGGCGGCTGGCGAGCGGGTGACGGTGGACCTGTCCCTCCCGGTCGCGGACTGCACGCTGGTCGACGCGGGCGGGCGCCGGATCGTCGAGCCCGGGAAGTTCGAGCTGCTCGTCGGCCCGTCGTCGCGCGACGAGGTCCTGCTGCGCGCGGGCTTCCTGGTCACGGCCTGACCTGTGGCCGTGGAGCAGCCGGCACGGGGGAGCCGGACGGGCCGGTGACATGATGTGCCCCGTCGAGCGGATCGACGGACGTGACGGGGGAGGACCATGCGCCGAGGGACGAACCTGCCGCGGATGGCCGGGTTCAACCAGACGGTGATCCTCGACGTGATCCGCCGCGCGGACTCGGGCCTCACCCGCGCGCAGCTGGCCCGGCGGACCGGTCTCTCGGCGCAGACCGTCACCAACGCGACGCGACGGCTGCTCGAGCAGGGCCTCGTCCGCGAAGAGGGCGAGGGCACGCGGCTCGGTCCGGGCCGGCCGGGCACGCTGGTCCACCTGGACGCGCGCGGACGGTACGCGATCGGCGTGCACCTGGACCCCGCGACCATGACGTTCGTCATCCTGGACCTCGCCGGGAACGCGGTGGCCGAGTCRCACCTTCCCGTCCCGCGCCCGGACCAGCCCGATCGCGTGGTGGAGGGGATCGTCGGTGCGATCGAGGCCCTGATCGCCTCCGCCGGCATCGATCGCACCCTCCTGCTCGGTGTCGGCATCGCGAGCCCGGGGCCGATCGACGTCGAGCGGGGCGTCGTGCTCGACCCGCCCCACCTGCCGGGCTGGGACGGTGTCCCGCTGCGCGACGCGGTGCAGGCAGGGACCCAGCTGCCCGTCATCCTCGACAAGGACACCATCGCGGCGGCGTCGGCCCACCTGTGGGACCCGGGCGTGCACAGGTCGAGCGAGTTCGTCTTCTTCTACCTCGGCACGGGCGTGGCGATGTCCCTGGTGATCCGCGACGAGGTGGTGCGCGGCGCCTCCGGCAACGCGGGCGAGGCGGGGCACTTCGTGGTCGACCCGACCGGGCCGCTGTGCGACTGCGGCAAGCGCGGCTGCCTGGGCGCGGTGCTGGGCCTCGAGATCCTGGTGCAGCAGGGCCGCGCGGCCGGCGTCCCGCTGCCCGAGGCCGGCGACGTGGTCGAGCTGGACCAGGCGTTCACCGCCCTGTGCACCGCGGCCGACGCGGGTGATGCCCGGGCCGTCGAGGTGCTGGAGACCGCCGGACGTCGGCTCGGGATGGGCGCGGTGGTGATCACCGACCTGGGCGACCTCGACACGGTGATCGTCGGCGGTCCGCTGTGGTCGCGCATGGAGCGCCACGCGATGCCGGCGCTGGAGAAGCTGGTGGCCAACCACCGCGTGCCCAGCAGCGAGCACTCGGTCGCCGTGCTGGGCTCCCCGCTCGGGTCCCAAGTGGGTGCCGTGGGGGCGGGGCGGCTGGTGCTCAGCCACGCCTTCACCCCGCGGACGTCCGACCTCCTCCTGGGCGCCTGACGCACCGCTCCTGGAGATCCGGACGAACAGGGCTTGTTAATAAGTCGTTTCGCGTTAATAATTGAGCCCGGCGTGCGGCAACGAAGCCCGGCACGCGAGGAAGCACGGGAGCAAGGGAGCATCCATGCGTCTCAAGGCAGCAGTGGCCGCGTCCGGAGTGCTGGCGCTGGCCGCACTCACCGCCTGTTCCGGTGGTGGCGGCGGCGCTGACGGCGATGGCACAGCCGGGGCCTCCACCGTCACGGTGGCGTACCAGAAGACCACCGCCTTCCACCAGCTCGACGACATGCTTCAGCAGGCCAAGACCCAGTTCGAGGACGCCAACCCGGGCATCACGATCGACCTGCAGCCCATCGAGGCGGAGCAGGACCAGTACTTCACCAAGCTCGCGCTGATGAACGGGTCGCCGGAGACGGCACCCGACGTGATCTACGAGGACACGTTCCAGATCCGCTCCGACGCGGCCGCCGGCTACCTCCTGCCGATCGACGACTACCTGGCCGACTGGGAGGACTGGGACCAGTTCTTCGAGAACGCCAAGCAGGCCGGCCTGGGCGACGACGGCAAGACGTACGGCGTCTCCATGGGCACCGACACGCGCGGCATCTACTTCAACAAGACGATCTTCGAGCAGGCCGGTCTGCCGGCGGACTGGCAGCCGGAGAGCTGGGACGACATCCTCACGGCCGCACGGGCCGTCAAGGAGAAGGTCCCGGACGTCATCCCGCTGAACATCTACGCCGGCAAGGCGGCCGGCGAGGCCACCACCATGCAGGGCTTCGAGATGCTCCTGTACGGCACCGAGGACACCCTCTACGACACCGACTCGAGCAAGTGGGTCCTGGGATCGCAGGGGTTCACCGACTCGCTCGAGTTCCTCGACACCGTGTACGGCGAGGGCCTGGCTCCGAGCCTGGACATCGCCCTCGACGCCGCTGTCGGCAACCGCGTCAGCACCGAGCTGCTCCCCCAGGGCAAGCTCGCGATGGCGGTCGACGGCTCGTGGATGCCGGGTGGCTGGATCTCCGGGGAGAACGCCTGGCCCGAGTGGGAGCAGACGATGGGGATGGCCAAGATGCCGACGCAGGACGGCGGCGGTCCCGGCTTCACCTCCATGTCCGGCGGCTGGACCCTCGCGGTCGGCGCGAACGCCGAGGACCCGCAGGCGGCGTTCGACTTCATCACCACGGCGCTGAACAAGGAGAACACCTTCAAGTACGACACGGAGAACAGCCAGATCGCCGTGCGCAAGGACGTCGCCGAGGACCCGGAGTACGTCGCCTACAACCCGTCGTTCGAGTTCTTCTCCGCGCTCGTCGACGTGACGCACTTCCGTCCGGCCACCCCGGACTACTCGCAGATCTCGTCGAACATCCAGGTGGCCGCGGAAGCGATGGCCACCCAGCAGCAGTCGCCGGAGGACGCGGCCAAGGCCCCCCGCCGGGCCGCCCTGACCCGGGTCCTGCCGCTGGTACCGGCCATCGCTCTGCTGCTCCTCTTCCTGGCCGGTCCGATCGTCTACTCCCTGTACGGCTCGCTGACCAACACCGCCCTGACCGGCTACAAGGCGGCGAACCCCGACTTCATCGGCCTGGACAACTACGCCAASCTGTTCTCCAGCCCCGAGTTCTGGAAGTCCGTCTGGCTCACCGTGCTGTTCGTCGGTGCGTCCGCCGTGATCGGCCAGAACGTGCTGGGGATGCTGCTCGCTCTGCTCATGCGGTCGTCGGTCAAGCCGCTGCGGTCGATCGTCGGCGGGTTGGTCGTCACCGCCTGGGTGCTGCCGGAGATCGTCGCGGCGTTCGCGCTCTACGCGTTCTTCTCCACCGACGGCACGCTCAACACGATCCTCGGCCGGGTCGGGCTCGAGGGCACCACCTGGCTCATCACGTTCCCGATGTTCGCGGTGATCATGGCGAACATCTGGCGCGGCACGGCCTTCTCGATGATGGTCTACAACGCCGCGCTGTCCGAGGTGCCGCCCGAGATCACCGAGGCCGCCGAGATCGACGGGGCCGGCCCGTTCCAGCGCTTCTTCCGCATCACGCTGCCGATGATCCGCCGGTCCATCTCCACCAACCTCATGCTCACCACGCTGCAGACCCTCGGCGTCTTCACGCTGATCTGGGTCATGACCGGTGGTGGCCCGGGGACGGCGAGCTCGACGCTGCCGGTGCTCGCGTACCAGCAGGCGTTCAAGTTCTCCCAGGTCGGCTACGGCACGGCGATCGCCACCGTGACGCTGGCCGTCGGTGCGATCTTCTCGATCGTCTACATCAAGGCGCTGAAGCCGGAGGTGGACTGAATGTCCGTCGTGGACCTGCCTGTCAGCACGCCGGTCGTGCCGCCCACCCGCAAGGAGCGCACCGCGCTCGCCTCCCCGCGCGGCCGGACCTCGCGGTGGGTGTCGTCGGTGATCCTCGGGCTCATCGGCGTGACCTTCCTGGTCCCCCTCGCGTGGATCGTCCTGGCCTCGCTCAACCCCGCCGCGACGGTGGGTGTCACGTGGCCGGGCAACCCGACGTTCGACAACTTCTCGTCGGTGTTCACGTGGGAGCAGACGCTGCTGCCGCTGTGGAACTCGACCGTGATCTCGATGGGCACGGCCGTCATCACGGTGGTCGTCTCGGTGCTCGCGGCGTACCCGCTGTCGCGCTACCAGATGCGGTTCCGCAAGTCGTTCCTCTACGGGATCCTCTTCGCCACCTGCCTGCCCATCACGGCGATGATGGTGCCGGTCTACGCGCTCTTCGTGAACCTGCACCTGCTCGACTCGGTGCCCGGGACCATCTTCTTCATGGCGGCGACGTCGCTGCCCATGGCGATCTGGATGACGAAGAACTTCATGGACTCGGTGCCGATCTCCCTCGAGGAGGCGGCCTGGGTGGACGGCGCGAGCGCGATGACGGCGCTGCTGCGGATCGTCCTGCCGCTCATGCGACCCGGGCTGGCCGTCGTGTTCATCTTCGTGTTCACGATGGCGTGGGGGAACTTCTTCGTCCCCTTCGTGCTCCTGTACAGCCCGGAGAACCAACCGGCCGCCGTCGCGATCTTCGACTTCTTCGGCACGTACGGCTCCGTCGCCTACGGCAAGCTCGCGGCCTTCTCGATCCTGTACGCCACCCCCGTCCTGGCTCTCTACCTGCTGGTCCAGCGGTTCTCCGGCGGCTCGTTCGCCATGGCCGGCGCCGTCAAGGGCTGACGCCCCCAACCGTTTTCGACGAAGGAGCACGATGCACGGCAACCCCCTGCTCGCCGAGGCGCGCATCGACCGGTTCGTGGCCGACCAGATCGTCCCGGCGGTCTATCGCGCCCGGATCCCCCTCGACCTGACTGCGTGGTCGGCTCCCGGCGAGCCGGTGCCGTTCCGGGAGGCGATCAGCCAGGAGTACGCGCCGGTCGCGCCGGGCCTCGCGTGGGGCGCACCGTGGAGCACCACCTGGTTCCACGTGACCGGTGAGGTGCCCGAGGGGTGGTCCGGCGAGGGCACCGCGGTCGAGCTGGTGATCGACCTCGGGTTCTCTCGGTCGAACCCGGGGTTCCAGGCCGAGGGGCTCGTGTGGCGGCCGGACGGGACGACGGTCAAGGGCGTCTCACCGATGAACCAGGCGGTGCCGTGGGCCGGCGACGGGCAGATCGACGTGTTCGTCGAAGCGGCCGGCAACCCGAACATCGCCAGCAACTTCGGGTTCGTGCCGACGCCGTACGGGGAGCTGGCCACGGCGGGCGGCGAGCCGCAGTACGTGCTGCGGTGCGTCGACGTCGCGCTGCGGGACGTCGCGGTCTGGGAGCTGCTGCAGGACCTCACGGCGCTGATCGGGCTGATGAAGGCGCTGCCGGTGGACTCGACCCGACGGGCGAGCATCCGGTTCGGGCTCGAGGACCTGCTCGACACGGTCGATCCCGACGACGTCCCGGGGTCCGCGGGCGCCGCCCGCAAGTCGCTGCGCCCGCTGCTCGACGCACCGGCCTCGGCCAGCGCGCACCACGCCTACGCGGTCGGGCACGCCCACATCGACTCGGCCTGGCTGTGGCCGGTGCGCGAGACCGTGCGCAAGTGCGCCCGCACGTTCTCCAACGTCATCGCGCTGATGGACGCCGACCCGGACTTCGTGTTCGCGTGCTCGTCGGCCCAGCAGTACGCCTGGATGAAGGAGTTCTACCCGGAGCTCTTCGCCCGCATCAAGGAGAAGGTGGCGGCCGGACAGTTCGTGCCCGTCGGCGGCATGTGGGTCGAGTCCGACACCAACATGCCCGGCGGCGAGGCGATGGCCCGGCAGATGGTGGCGGGCAAGCGGTTCTTCCTGGAGGAGTTCGGCGTCGAGACGCAGGACGTCTGGCTGCCCGACTCGTTCGGCTACTCCGGGGCGCTCCCGCAGATCGTCCGGTCGGCGGGGTCGCGCTGGTTCCTGTCGCAGAAGCTGTCCTGGAACGACACCGACCGGATGCCGCACCACACGTTCACGTGGGAGGGCATCGACGGGTCCCGGGTGCTCACGCACTTCCCGCCGGTCGACACGTACAACTCCGACCTGTCCGCGGTCGAGCTGCTGCACACCGAGCGGAACTTTGCGGAGAAGGGCGTCGCCGGCTCCTCGATCGTCCCGTTCGGCTGGGGTGACGGCGGAGGGGGCCCGACGCGCGAGATGGTCGCGTCGGCCCGCCGGTTCGCCTCGCTCGAGGGTGCTCCGACGGTCGAGCTGGGCAGCCCGAACACGTTCTTCGCGCGCGCGGAGGCCGAGCTGGCGCAGCCGTCGGTGTGGACCGGGGAGATGTACCTCGAGTTCCACCGCGGCACGTACACCTCGCAGGCGCGCACCAAGCAGGGCAACCGGCGCAGCGAGCACCTGCTGCGCGAGGCCGAGCTGTGGGCGGCGACGGCCGCCGTCCAGCAGGGGGCCGAGTACCCGTACGACCGGCTCGAGCGGCTCTGGCGCACCACGCTGCTGCACCAGTTCCACGACATCCTGCCGGGCAGCTCGATCGGCTGGGTGCACCGCCAGGCGGAGGAGACGTACGCCGCGATCGGGGAGGAGCTCGAGGGCCTCATCGCCGACGCCGCGTCTGCCGTCGTCGGCGACGGCGACCTGGCTCTGCTGCTCAACGCCGCACCGCACGCCCGGTCCGGGGTGCACGCGCTCGGGGCGGGTCCGGTGGAGGTCGCAGGCGGTGACCCGGTCGTCCTCGTGCGTTCCGAGGACGGCACGATCGCGCTCCGCAACGGCCTGGTCGACGTCCACCTCACGGCCGGCGGGCAGATCGACTCGCTGCGCGACCTGGTGGCGGACCGCGAGGTGATCCCGGCCGGCGCGCTCGCCAACCTGCTGCAGCTGCACCGCGACGCCCCGGCGCAGTGGGACGCCTGGGACATCGACAAGGAGTACCGCCGGGTGGGCACGGACCTGCTCGACGCCGACAGCCGCGAGGTGGTCTCCGAGACCGCCGACACCGTCGTGGTGCGCACCACGCGCTCGTTCGGCTCGTCGCACCTGGTGCAGGACATCACCCTGCGGCGGGGCAGCGCGGCGGTCGAGATCGTCACGGACGTCGACTGGCACGAGCGGCAGAAGCTGCTCAAGCTCGCGTTCCCGCTCGACGTACTGGCGGACCGGTCGGCGGCCGAGACCCAGTTCGGGCACGTCTACCGCCCGACGCACACCAACACGTCGTGGGACGCGGCCCGGTTCGAGATCTGCGCGCATCGCTGGGTCCACGTCGGCGAGACGGGCTACGGCGTCGCGATCGCCAACGACTCCACCTACGGCCACGACATCACGCGCCGACCGGGCGGCTCCGGGACGACCGTGCGGCTCTCGCTGCTGAGGGCCCCGCTGTTCCCGGATCCCGAGGCGGACCAGGGGCGCCACCGGCTCACCACCGTCCTGCACCCGGGTGCCGCGATCGCGGACGCCGTCCAGGACGGCTACCGCACCAACCTGCACGAACGAGTGGTGCGGGGCGCCCACGCCGCCGACCCTCTGGTCACCGTGTCGAACCCGGCCGTCGTGGTCGAGTCGGTYAAGCTGGCCGAGGACCGCAGCGGTGACGTCGTCGTGCGGCTGTACGAGTCGCTGGGCGGGAAGGCGCGTGCAACGCTCGTGCCCGGGTTCCCGGTGTCGGGCGCCCGGCCGGTCGACCTGCTGGAACGCGACGTCGACGCCCCCGGGGTCACCGCGACCGACGACGCTGTCGAGCTCGAGCTGCGCCCGTTCCAGCTGGTCACGCTGCGCCTGCCGAGAGCATGAGAGGACCTGCCGTGAAGACCTTCACCCTGCCCGGCACGGACATCGTCGTCCCCAACGTGGTGCTCGGCCTGATGCGCATCACCGAGAAGTCCGACGAGGAGATCCGCACGCTGGTCGCCGCCGGCCGCGACGCCGGGATCACGATGATCGACCACGCGGACGTCTACGGCGGGGCGATGCACGTCTGCGAGCGGCGGTTCGCGGAGGCGATGCGCCTGACGCCGGCCGACCGCGCGGAGCTCGTCATCCAGTCCAAGTGCGGGATCGTGCCGCCCGACGGGTTCGACTTCTCCTACGAGCACATCATCGAGTCCGTCGACGGGTCGCTGGCCGCGCTGGGCACCGACTACCTCGACATCCTGCTGCTGCACCGCCCGGACGCGCTGGTGGAGCCGGAGGAGGTGGCGCGGGCGTTCGACGAGCTCGAGGCGGCCGGCAAGGTGCGCGCGTTCGGCGTCTCCAACCAGACGCCCGGACAGATCGATCTGCTGAAGAAGCACGTGCGGCAGCCGATCGTGGCCAACCAGCTGCAGCTGTCGATCACGCACTCGTCGATCATCGCGAGGGGCGTCGCGGCGAACATGCAGGCCGAGGACCAGTCGATCGACCGCGACGGCGGCATCCTCGACTACTGCCGCCTGCACGACATCACCATCCAGGCGTGGTCCCCGTTCCAGGCCGGCTTCTTCACCGGTGTCTTCCTCGGCTCGCCCGACTACCCGGAGCTCAACGCGGTGATCGACCGGCTGGCCGGCCAGTACGACGTCCCGCCGATCGCGATCGCCACCGCCTGGATCACCCGGCACCCGGCGCAGATGCAGGTGGTGCTCGGGACCACGAGCCCCGACCGCGTCACCGGTGCGGCCCAGGGGTCGGACCTCCCGCTGACGCGCCCGGAGTGGTACGAGCTCTTCCGGGCGGCCGGCTACATCGTCCCGTAGGTCGCTCGCGTGACGACTCTGTTCCGCCGAGCGCAACAAAGCCTTCACGCGGCGCGGGCGTTCTAGCGCTCGATCCGCCCGAGTGCCCATTGCCGCACGGGCAGGGCCTGGGTCGCCGCGCAAGTGGAGAGCAAAGGTGCCGACGAGGTCTCGACGAGCGTCACGGTCACCGGACCGCCCGCGGTGCCCAGTCGCACGGACCAGCCGTCGTCCGTGCGCTCCTCGTGCAGCGGCGGGTACGCGTCGAGCCTGTCGTCGCCGAGGGAGGCCCGCGCGAAGTGCTGCGCGGCCTGGACCGGGTGCGAGGACGAGCTGCGTCCGCGCAGGAACGCCGGGACGACCCGGCCGTCGAGGTAGGCGTCGGCCACCGCGACCGCGTCGCCGTCATCGACCCAGCCGTAGTACAGGCCGTGCGGGAGCAAGACCATCGTGCCGGCGAACCGGTCGCCGCCCAGGTGCGAGCACTCCCAGGTCTCCTCGGGGTACTCCGCCGCCAGGCGCGCCGCGACGCTGCGACCGCGGACGGCGCAGCACTGGTCGTGCCGGCCGTGGGCACAGACGGCGAAGACCGGGCGGTCGCTGAGTGAGCCCGCCGACCCGTCCAGCGGCACGTCGAGCAGGTCGCGGGGCGTGTCCACCCACCCCCAGCGCACGGACTCCTTGCCCGGCCGCGAGTCGACGAGCGCCCAGCGGGTGCCGTCCTGAGCGGCTCGCCTGCCCGGGCGGCGGATGGCCAGCGGCCGGATGCCGGCGCCCTCGATCCGGTGCACGAGCGCGCGGCCGAGGTCGTGGTCGAACGGCGGGTCGAGCAGGGCGTGCCGACCCCAGCCCGCCTGGTTCTCGACCAGGAACCACCGGTCGCCGTGCGAGCCGGTCGCGACGAGCGAGTCCTGGCGTGCGCGGGCGCCGTCGCTGCAGGGCACCCACCCCTCGGTCACTCCGACGTCACCACCACACCCTCGCGCAGCAGGCGCCGGACGACGACGAGCGCACTGGCCAGGTCGAGGCCGGGCAGGGCTCCGACGGCGACCACGTCACCGGCATGCAGGACCCGGATCRCCGCTGCGGCTTCGACCGGGAGGGACAGGACGGTGCCGCGGGCGGTGATCCGGACGCGGTTGCCCGCGGTCTCGACGCGGCCGCCCAGGGACGGCCGCCACCGGACGCGCGTCGCCTCGGTGAGGCCGGTGATCGCGGAGAGGGTGGCCAGCGGAGCGACGGGCTCGGGACGGGTGTCCCGGCCGAACCGGGCGCCGAGCGATCGCGCGGAGAGCTCCGCGGGGTCGGCGGTGGCCGTGAGCACGCGGACCAGGTCGGCGACGGTCTCCTCGACGATCGGCCGGAGCTGGTCGGGGTCGGACACGTCGATCCCCAGCGGCAGCGACGCGCGCAGCGACCCGGTGTCCCCGACGACGCTGAGCAGGGTGTCGACGACGTCGGCGCGCGTGTAGGCGGCCATGCCGACGGTCAGGTGGATGGACGTGTCGCCCAGCGCGGTCGCGGAGTGGATCCAGCCGCGGGGGAGGTAGAGGGCGTCGCCGGGTCGCAGGACCTGGTCGATGACCGGCTCGCCGCGGCCGGCGTCGGCGACCGCGGTGCGGTGCTCGGTCCACACCTGGTTCTTCAGGGGATCGGGGTGCACGGGTGCGTGGATGACCCAGTGCTTCTCGCCGGACACCTGCAGGACGAACACGTCGTGGGTGTCGTAGTGCGGCGAGAACCCCTGCGAGGAGGGCGGCGTGACGTAGGCGTTGACCTGCGCGGGATGCCCGAGCTCCTCGACCAGCCGCCGTGTGAAGTCCACCAGCGGCGGCCACATCCGGTGTAGACCCTGCAGCACGATCGTCGCGCCCGCGGCGAGCTCGGCCAGCACCTTGTCGCTCGACACCTGGTCGGACACCTCGGCGCCGAACCCGCCCGAGGACGTGAACCGGTCGGGAGCGAGCACGCTGCCCTCGTGGGCGAGCCTTACGAACGGCGTCCGCAGACCGCGCCGGCCGACCAGCTCGTCGACGGCCGCGGGGGAGAACAGGTCCGCGAAGTCGTCGTTCGCCGCCGACAGCAGGGGCGCGCGACCCCAGTGGTCGCGGGCGAACTGCTCCGTCGGCACGTTGATGCAGCGCGAGAGCGC
>NZ_JBFUHU010000095.1:0-10940 GCF_056402235.1 Cellulomonas sp. P4_B5_2 | reverse complement strand
GGGCGACGAAGGGTGTGCTCATCGAGCCGCGTGCCATGTCTCCGATCCTCGCAGCAGCCACCCACGCGCCGCACTCACCAGCGGGTGCGCGGGCTGCACGGGCCGCAGCGAGCCGTCGGGCCGGGCGGTGGCCGCAGGGGCCGTCGCGCCGGAGTCCTCGGTGTCGTGGTCGTCCCCGACCGGGATCCCGCGCAGCGCCGTGAACAGGCGCTCGTGGCGGTAGGCGAGCTCGGCGTCGAGGGCGGGTCCCCAGAAGTCAGCCATGGTGTCCTCCTCATGAACGCCGGACGATCTGCCCGGCTCTCGTTGACAACCACGACTCTGGTCGTGAGGGGGAGGGTGCCGGATCGGTCGGTCGACGGGTCCTGAGCAGCTGATCCGGCAGATGTCCGTCTGAGGCTTGGCCAGCGGGACCTGAGGTGGGGGTGCCGGTGTCTGAGGTACCTCAGAAGGAGCAGGATGGGCGCATGGGACTCGTCCAGGTGGCCCAGCACGCCGAGGACCTCGACCGCGCCGCGGCCTTCTACTCCGACCTGCTCGGAGCGCCGCCGACGGCCCGGTTCGACCCGCMCGGGCTCCTCTTCTTCGACCTCGACGGGGTCCGGCTCCTGCTCGACGTCGGCGCCCCCTCCGCGCTGCTCTACCTGCGGGTGGACGACGTCGCCGCGACGATCGAGCGTCTGCGCAGCCGCGGCGTCGTGGTCGAGTCCGAGCCGCACGTGATCTTCCGGCACGAGGACGAGACCCTGGGCCCGGCGGGCACCGACGAGTGGCACGCGTTCGTCCGCGACTCCGAGGGCAACCTGGTCGGGCTGGTCAGCCAGCTGCCCTGACCGCTCCCGTCCGCGGGACCTGTGGCCCTACTGGCGCCTCGAGCCGAGGGCCATACCTGGAGTGTCCGCACCGTCGCGGACACCCCCGTGCCGGGGGCGGAGCAGCTTGAGGAGTGCACACCATGGACACCATGAAGGCCGCGGTCGTCCGGTCGTTCAGCAGCGACCTGGACGTCGCGGACGTCGCCATCCCCACCGTCGGCCCGCACGAGGCGCTGGTGCGCGTCGACTACTCCGGGGTGTGCCACACCGACCTGCACGCGGCCCACGGCGACTGGCCGGTCAAGCCCACGCCGCCGTTCATCCCCGGGCATGAGGGCGTCGGGCACGTCGTCGCGGTGGGCGAGGACGTCACCCGCGTCGCCGTCGGGGACCTCGTCGGCAACGCGTGGCTCTGGTCCGCCTGCGGCGAGTGCGAGTACTGCCAGACCGGCTGGGAGACGCTGTGCCCGAACCAGCGCAACGGCGGCTACTCCGTGGACGGGTCCTTCGGGCAGTACATGGTCGTGGACTCGCGCTACTGCCCGGTGATCCCTGACGGGGTGGACCCCGCCGGCGCGGCACCCGTCCTCTGTGCAGGCGTCACGGTCTACAAGGGCCTGAAGATGACCGACACCAAGCCCGGCGAGTGGGTGCTGGTCTCCGGGATCGGCGGCCTGGGCCACCTCGCCGTGCAGTACGCCGTCGCGATGGGCCGCCGGGTCGCCGCCGTCGACGTCGACGAGTCCAAGCTGGCCCTGGCCACCAAGCACGGCGCCGAGGTCGTGGTCAACGCGTCGCTCGAGGACGACCCGGCCGCCCGGCTGCAGGAGCGCACCGGTGGCGTGCACGGCGCGCTGGTCACCGCCGTGAACGGGACCGCGTTCCCGCAGGCGGTCCGTGCGCTGCGGCGCGGCGGCACGGTCGCCCTGGTCGGGCTGCCGCCCGAGCAGTTCCCGCTCGACATCTTCACCACGGTGCTCTTCGGGCTCACGGTCCGTGGGTCGATCGTCGGGACGCGCAAGGACATGGCCGAGGCGCTCGACTTCTWCGCCCGTGGACTGGTCAGCCCGACGTACACGACGCGTCCGCTCGCCGAGATCAACACGATCTTCGCCGAGATGCAGCGCGGTGAGATCGACGGCCGGGTCGTGATGGACATGCGCGGCTGAGCCGGGACCAACGACCCAGATGATGAGGTAAGGCTCCACTAACGTCCGGAGCGGTGCCGGGGACGAGCCCCGGGTCGCCAGGACGGGTGGGGCGATGGATGTGCGGCTGCGGGACCTTCCCCGAGGGGCCTGCGCGACCGTGGTGGGCGTCGAGGGCGCAGCACCCTCGACGCTCGCCCGCCTGCGCGACCTCGGCTTCCGGCCGGGCTGCGAGGTCGTCTGCGTGAGGCGTGCACCGTGGGGGAGCCCGGTGCTCTTCCGGGTCGGGGAGTCCGACCTGTGCCTGCGCCGGGACCTGTCCGCGCTCGTCGTGGTCGAGGTCCTGCCGTGAGCGCGACGTGCCACGACGCTCCCGCGGCACCGACGGCGACCGGCCTCCGCCAGGTCGCCATGGTCGGCTGCCCGAACGCCGGCAAGTCCAGCGTCTTCAACCACCTCACCGGGCTGCACGTGCGGACCGCGAACTATCCGGGCGTCACGGTCACCCGCGCCGTCGGGACGATCACGGGCACGGTGGACGGCGCGCCGGCGTCCGTCGCGGTGACCGACCTGCCGGGCACCTACGGCCTGGACCCGGTCAGCCCCGACGAGCAGGTCGTCGCGGACCACCTGGCGGGCCGGATCCCCGGCCTGCCCCGTCCCGACGCGCTCCTCCTCGTGGTCGACGCCACCACGCTGCGGCGCTCGTTGCAGCTGGTCGCCCGGACGCTGGCGACGGGGCGGCCGTGCGCCCTGGCGGTGACGATGATGGACGAGCTGCGTGCCCGGGGCGGTCGGCTGGACCTCGCGCTGCTCGCCGCCGCGGTCGGCGTGCCGGTGCACGAGGTGCAGGGCAACCGTGGCAAGGGGATCCCCGCGCTGCGTCAGGAGGTGCTGGGCTGGAGCTCGTGGCCGTCCGCCGTGGTGCCCCCGCCCGCCGAGGACCCGGCCGAGCTGGATGCCTGGATCTCGTCGGTGGTGCACCGTGCGCGCTATACGCCGGCCGGCGCACCGGGACGGACCCGCGCCATCGACCGCGTGCTGCTGCACCCGGTCGGCGGCGTCGCCGCGTTCCTCGTCGTGATGTTCGCGTTCTTCCAGGCGATCTTCGCCCTGGCGGCGCCCGCCATGGGCCTGATCGAGCAGGTGTTCGCCGCGCTGTCGTCACTGGCGATCGAGCACATCGGGCCCCCGGTGCTCGCCGACTTCGTCGGCACGGCCCTGATCGGCGGGGTCGGCGGCGTGCTGGTCTTCCTCCCGCAGATCGCCCTGCTCTTCCTCCTGCTCTCGCTGCTGGAGGGCGTCGGGTACCTGGCCCGCGCGGCGATGCTGATGGACCGCGTCATGGAGGTGAGCGGGCTGGACGGGCGCGCGTTCGTCGCGATGCTCTCCTCGGTGGCGTGCGCGGTGCCGGGGATCATGGCGACGCGGACGCTGCCGTCCTCGCGCGACCGGTTGGCCACCATGCTGTCCGCGCCGTTGATGACCTGCTCCGCGCGACTGCCCGTCTACCTGCTCCTGGTGGGCATGCTCGTGCCGGCCGACGCGGCCTGGGGGCCTGTCGGCATGCGTGGCCTGGCGATGCTCGCGCTCTACCTGGCCGGCGGGATCTCCGCGCTCGTCGTCGCCTCGGTGCTCAAGTCCACCGTGCTGCGCGCCGGCGGGCTGCCCTTCTACCTCGAGCTGCCGCCGTACCGGTTGCCGTCGGTGCGCGCCGTGGCGCAGGCCGTCGGGGGAGCGGTCGGGGCGTTCCTGCGCAAGATGGCCACGATCATCCTCGGCGCGACGGTCGTGCTCTGGGCGCTCATGACCTTCCCGACGCACTCCACCGAGACGGCGTCGATGGCCCCGGCGGACGCGTCGGCCTACCAGCTCGACCACAGCTACGCCGCGGCGGTCGGCCGGGCCGTCGAACCGGCGACCGCACCGTTGGGCTTCGACTGGCGCATCGACGTCGGCCTGCTCGGTGCGATGGCCGCCCGGGAGGTCTTCGTCTCGACGATGGGCCAGATCGCCGCGTCCAGCGACACCGAGCATCCCGCCGAGGCCCTCGAGGCGATGACCTGGGACAGCGGACCGCGTGCGGGGACGCCGATCTTCACCGCGCCGACGATCGTCGCGCTGCTGACCTTCTTCGTGTACGCGATGCAGTGCTTCGCCACCCTGGCGGTGCTGCGCCGCGAGTCCAACTCCTGGCGCTGGCCGGCGCTCGCGTTCACCTACATGACCGCGCTGGCGTGGGTGATGGCGTGGATCGCGCGTGCCGTCACGATCGGGCTCACGGGATGACCCTGCTCCCGCTGCACCCGGAGACCACCGCCGATCCGAGCACGGTGGCCTGGTACGTAGGCCCGACGCCTCCGACGCCTCCGTCGCCGACCGAGCCGTCTGCGCTCCTCGCGCTACGGGACGCCGGCGTCCTCGACTCGTTCGTTTTCGGGCCCGAGCACGTCCGCACCACGCTGGCCCCCGGGCGCACCTGGGCCGAGGAGTCGGCGCGGGTGCGCGACGCCGTGCGCGCGGGCCTGGCCACGGCGCCGTCCGGGCGGGACGAGCGGGACCGTCTGCTCCTGGCGGCGGCCCGGGAGGTCGTCGGCGACATCGTCGGCCCGTTCGCCCGGTCCCACGGCGGGCGGATCACGCTGGCCGCGGTCTGCGACGGGCGCGTCACCGTGCACCTGGACGGCGCCTGCCACGGGTGCCCCGCGGCGGCCGTCACCTTGCGCGCGCGCCTCGAGCGCGAGCTGCGGGCCCGGTGTCCCTGGCTGGTGGGCGTCGAGGAGGCGAGCAGCACCGCCCAGCAGCCTGCGGTTCACTCGGACGCGTCGGCGGTCCCCCCAGGCAGGAACGGACCGCGTCGGGCACTCTGGGCGGGTGGGTGATGTGCGAGATCTCCGGAGCGCCGCGAGCGTGCGCCGTCGAGACGCCCAGACCCTCGCCGGCGAGCTGGTGGTCCAGGCGGAGCGCTCGGCCCCTCGGGCCGTCCGGCACTGGGTCATGCGCACCATCGCCGACGCCGGCGTCGGTGGGGCCTCCAACCAGGTCGTCGAGCTGCTGACGGCGGAGCTGGTGTCCAATGCGGTCGTGCACGGTCCCGAGGCGGGCGACGTGCGGGTCGAGGTCCGGATCGACGGCGCGACCGTCCACGTGGGGGTCCGGGACGCGGGCGGGGGCACGCCCACGGTCGCCCACCCGGAGCCGACCGCGCCGAGCGGCCGTGGTCTGGCGCTCGTCGAGGCGCTGTCCTCCGACYGGGGCATCCAGACCCACGCGGACGGCAAGACGGTGTGGTTCGAGGTCGTGACCGACGACTGACCGGGCCCGCGCCGTTCGACACGCCCGGCATGTCCGGCAGTGCCGGATCTCACGCGGAGGTCCCTGACCGCTGCTCACGGGGTCCCCTGCGGGCGGTCGTAGTGCCCTGGCCTGCGCCTCGACAGTGCGCGCAGGGCCTGTGCAGCGTAGTTTCGGGGGCGGACGACCAGAAGCGAGGGGCAACCAGACCATGAGTGAGCGCACCGACGGGCAGAACACGTCGACGACGACGACGCGACTGCCGGACATCCGTGCCGAGGTGCGCGAGGACGGTACGGGGGAGATCTCCGTCGACGGCGTCATCGAGCGGGTGCGCATGGCGACCCTCGCCGAGGCGGGCGCCGCGATCACGAGCCGCATCGCCGGGCTGGCGGGCTCCCTCGGGCAGCCCGTCCCGGTGCAGGTGCGGGACCCCGACGGCGTCTGGTCCCTGCTGATCCACCCGGACGGCCTGGTCGACGAGGCGCCGGGGGACGCGGCGGACAGCGCGCAGGACTCCGGCCCGATCGAGGTGGTCGACGCGAAGCCCGCTCCGGACCGCCCGGCCACGTCGGCCACCGTCACCTCCAGCCCCGAGGCGGTGCCCTCCGCCTCCGTGCCCTCCACCCCGTCGGGGGGTCTGCCGGTCACCCCGGCCCCCGCGAGCTCACCGACCGCCCCGCCGACGCCCAACCGCGGGCCTGCCGCGACGCGCGGCGCCTCCGTACGGCCGCAGGAGGAGAGCCCGGCGACCCCCGACAACGACCTCGCCGGCGCTGCGGGGCCGACCCCGGCCCGTGCGGCCACGGCGCCGGTGGCCGCGTCGTCGCTCCCGACCCTCGACGACCTCCTGGCCGCGCGGCACCCCGCCGCCACCGGTGGTCCCGCCGAGCACGGCTGGCAGGCGGGCATCCGCCGGCTCACGTTCGGGGGAATCTCGCCCGGTCCCGGCCGCGACGAGCGGCGTCGGCGGATCGCGTCGGCCTCGGTGCGGCGCACGCTCGACGGACCCAAGACGATCGTCGTCATCAACCCCAAGGGCGGCGCCCACAAGACGACCGCGACGATGCTGCTGGCCGCGACGTTCGGGCTGCAGCGCGGCGGGTACACGCTCGCGTGGGACAACAACGAGACCCGCGGCACCCTCGGCTGGCGCTCGTCGCACGCCGACCACACCCGCACGGCCGTGGACCTGCTCAACGCGCTGCCCGCGCTCGGCACCGAGGGCACGGTCCGGATCGGTGACCTCGACGGGTTCGTCCGGACGCAGCCCAGCGAGCAGTTCGACGTGCTGGCGTCCGACGAGAACTCGGCGTCCGCCTCGTCGGTCGACGCCGACTCGTTCACGTCGCTGCACCAGGTGCTCTCGCGCTTCTACCGGGTGCTCGTCATCGACACCGGCAACAACATGCGGGCCTCGAACTGGCAGGCCGCCGTGGGTGCCGCCGACCAGATCGTCGTCGTCTCGACCGTCCGCGAGGACACCGCGCAGTCGGCCGCCTGGGCACTGGACGCGCTGCGGGCCACCGGCCACGACGAGGCGGTCCGCCGCGCGGTCACCGTGCTGTCGGCGCCGGAGCCGAAGGTCGACAAGGACCTGCAGAAGCGCCTCCGGTCCCACTTCGGCGCCCTCACCCGGGCCGTCCTGGAGGTGCCGCACGACAAGGCGCTCGTCGCCGGCGGGCCCATCGACTACGAGGCCCTGAGCACGACCACCCGCGACGCGTGGCTCCGCGTCACCGCCGTGGTGGCCGACGGCCTCTGAGAACTCGCCCGCAGGGGCGTGCAAGATCTGGTGCGCTCGCGACAGAGTGCAGGTGTAGGCCTTCGTCCGACCACCACCAGGGGAGCACCGTGCCGTCGCGGACATCGAGCACGCCGGACAGCGAGACCGGCGACGTGCCGACCGACGTCGGGGACAGCGGGCACGACGCAGCCTGGTTCGAGGCGCTGGTCCGCGAGCACGCGACCGCGGTGCACCGCTTCGTCGTCCGTCGCGCGGGCCGCGACGAGGCCGAGGACCTCGCGGCCGACGTGCTGACGGTCGCGTGGCGCCGCCGCGCGGACGTCCCCGACGGCGCCGAGCTGCCCTGGCTGTACCGGACCGCGGGGTTCGTCGTCGCCAACCACCGCCGCAAGGGGCGGCCGATCCCGGTCGCCGACGTGCCGGACGAGATCGACTCCGACGACCCGGCCGTGCGTGCGGTGCAGGAGGAGCGCGTGCGCGAGGTGCTCGGCGCCCTSAGTGCCCGCGACCGCGAGGTCCTGCTGCTCAACGCGTGGGAGGGGCTCACCGGCGACGCGCTGGCCCAGGTGCTCGGCATCGGCCGCGGCGGGGCGGACGCCGCGCTCAGCCGGGCACGGGCCCGGTTGCGCGAGGTATGGGCGGCTGCCGAGTCCTGAGCTGCAAGGTGCGGGCCCCTCGGCACACATGAGGGGTAGAGGAGCACCGCACCCGGACCAGGAGGCAGCATCGTGGACGACCGAACGAACAACGAGCCCACCGACGACGTCGCGTTCGCCCGCGTCCAGGCGGCCGACCCCGCCGCGGGCAGCGAGCCGAACCTGCCGGCGCTCTACGCGGCCGTGGCGGAGGGCACGGGTGTCAC
The DNA here is from genome assembly GCF_056402235.1 of Cellulomonas sp. P4_B5_2. Taxonomy (NCBI): domain Bacteria; kingdom Bacillati; phylum Actinomycetota; class Actinomycetes; order Micrococcales; family Cellulomonadaceae; genus Cellulomonas; species Cellulomonas sp. P4_B5_2. The sequence goes on along the minus strand of NZ_JBFUHU010000095.1, from coordinate 3,074 downwards.
CGTGTCCGCCCCGCAGGACGAGCTCGCGGCGCGCCGCAGCCGGCGTGCACCGCGCTGGCTCTCCATCGCCGCCGCGGTGGCAGGCGTCGCCGTGATCGGCGGGGGCAGCTACGCGTTCGGCCTCACCAACGCGCCGGAGACGGTGGCGTCGGCGCCGGCGATCACGCTCGGTCAGGCGCCGGCCCCCGAGGCCGCCCGGGACGAGGCCGCGACGTCGATGGCCGCGGGTGGGCAGGACGCCGCCAAGCTGATGTACCCCTGGTACGGGGGCCGGACGGTGTTCACCGCCGACGGGCTGTCCACCGAGGGCGGCTCGGGCGAGGCCCGGGGCTTCGACGCGGCGGGCACGTACTCCGAGGCGACGGTCGTCGCTGCCGCGGCGGCGCWCGGCGTGGCCGGGCAGCCCCGGCTGGAGTACGGCACCTGGACGGTCGGCCCGAACGACGGCTCCGCCCCGTCCGTGTCGCTGTCCCCGGACGGCCTCGCGAGCCTGTCGTACTACGACCCGACGCGGGACCCGTGGAACTGCGCGGTCTCGGCACCCGACAGCGGCGGGTCGGTGGAGGGCGGGGCTGCCGACGGCGGGGTCGCGCTCCCGGAGCCGGCGATCGACGGCGGACAGTCCAAGTGCCCGACCCCCGTGAACGCGCCGACGGGGGACGCTGCGGCCCAGCAGGCGAAGGACGTGCTCGCGTCGCTGGGCATCGACACCGCCGGCTACGAGTTCGCGGTCTCGACGGAGCCGTCCACCCCGCAGCTCACCTACGTCACCGCCAGCCAGTCGCTCGACGGGCAGCTCACGGGGGTGACCGCGAGCGTCACGGTCGTCGCCGACGGGGTGCAGTCGGTGTACGCACCGCTCGCGCCGATGGTGGACCTGGGCACGTACGACGTCGTCAGCCCGACCGAGGCCGTCGAGCGCCTGGGCGACCCGCGGTTCGGCGTCTCGGGCGGGGGCGGCGTGATGCCGCTGGCCGCCGAGGGCATGCGCGCGGCGGACGACTCCGTCGTCTCCCCGGAGATGACCGAGCCGACCGTTCCCGCCACGCCGGAGGCCGGGAGCCCGCTGGCGTGGCCGGTGCAGGAGGTCACGCTGGTCTCCGCCCGGCTGGGGGTCGCGTTGACCACCCTGCCGACCGGGGCGTCGGTGCTGGTGCCCACGTACGAGCTCGCGGACGCCGACGGTGTCACGTGGAGCGTCATCGCGGTCGTGGACGACCAGCTGGACTTCTCCGCAGCGGGCTGACTCCCCCCGGAAGCTCTGCGGAGAGAGCACGAAGGCCGGCCGGCGTCGGAGGGGATGCCGACCGGCCTTCGTCATGCCCGCCGGGAACAACGTGAGTCGCGTTCTGACCCCCCGAAGAGCGACCCACGCTGTTCTCGTCCGGGGCCGCGGTCCCGAGCATGTGATCAGAGCCGGTATCGGGCCTCGTCGCGCAGTCAACGACATGGTCGGCGGTTGCTGACAGACTCGCGGGCATGGGTGAGCGGACCGAGAAGCTGCTGTTGCTGGACACCGCGTCGTTGTACTTCCGGGCGTACTTCGGCGTTCCCGACTCCGTGAAGGCGCCCGACGGGACGCCCGTGAACGCGGTCCGCGGGCTGCTCGACATGATCGCGCGGCTGGTCAACGACCACCGGCCGACGCGGCTGGTCATGTGCTGGGACGACGACTGGCGCCCGCAGTTCCGCGTCGACGCGATCCCGTCGTACAAGGCGCACCGGGTGGCCGTGGAGGTGCCCGGCACGACGGGCGTCGAGGAGGTGCCGGACACCCTGTCGCCGCAGGTGCCGATCATCGTCGAGGTGCTCGCGGCGCTCGGCATCGCGCGCGTCGGGGTGCCCGGCTACGAGGCCGACGACGTCATCGGCACCCTGGTCGCGCGCGAGGTCGCGAAGAAGGACCGCGCGCCCGTGGACGTCATCACGGGGGACCGGGACCTGTTCCAGCTGGTCGACGACAGCGTGCCGGTGCGGGTGCTCTACACGATCCGGGGCATCAAGGACCTGATGGCCATCGACCAGGCGGTGCTCAAGGAGAAGTACGCGGTCGCGTCGGGACCCGGGTACGCCGACATGGCCGTGCTGCGCGGGGACCCGAGCGACGGGCTGCCCGGTGTGCCGGGGATCGGCGAGAAGACGGCCGCGCAGCTGGTGCACCGGTACGGGTCGCTGGACGGGATCCTCGCCGCGCGCGACGCCGGCGACGCCGGGCTGACCGCGACGCAGCGGAAGCGGTTGATCGAGGCGGCGGACTACCTGGCGGTCGCGCCGGCCGTCGTCCGGGTGGCACCGGACGCGCCCGTGGGGGAGCTCGACGACCGGTTGCCGAGCGTCGTCGCGGACGCCGAGGCGCTCGTCACGCTGGCGCAGGCGTGGGGGCTGTCGTCGAGCGTGAAGAGGGTGGTGGACGCCCTCAGCGGGTGAAAGTCAGGGACGGAAACGAAATCGGACGTATCAGACATGGACAGGCGTCCTCCTGCTGGGACGTGCGTTACCGACCGGTAGCCACGCCCCCGCCGGAGATCCCCGGCACCCTGCGCCCCGACCCCGGGGTCTCGACCGGAAAGGCACGTCCCATGTCCTCTGCCCGCACCCTGACGTCCACCGCGCGACCCGCGGCGCGGACGTCGGCCCCCGTGCCGAGCAACACGTTCGCTCCCGCCCTCCCGCCGGCCTCGATGGTCGACCGCGCGGTCGGCGGACTGGCGAGCGTGCTGACCCGCTACTCGATCACCGCGCTGCGGATCAGCCTCGGGCTGGTGTTCCTCGGCTTCGGCGTCCTGAAGTTCTTCCCCGGCATGAGCCCGGCGGCGGAGCTGGCCGAGCGGACCATCGGCACGCTGACGTTCGGCCTCGTCGGCCCCACGGCGGCGCTGCTGCTCACCGCGATCATGGAGACCGTCATCGGGCTCACGCTGGTCACGGGTCTGTTCTTGCGCACCGGCCTGGTCGTCCTCGCCGCTGCACTGGTCGGCATCATGTCGCCGGTCGTGCTCTTCTACGGCGAGCTGTTCCCCGCCGGCGGACCGACCCTCACGGGTCAGTACGTGCTGAAGGACATCGTGCTCGCC
>NZ_JBFUHU010000094.1:0-21433 GCF_056402235.1 Cellulomonas sp. P4_B5_2 | reverse complement strand
GTCCCGCACCGACCGCGAGAGGCGAGCCGCCACGCGATCACCCGCGACGGCCGCGCCCGCCAGCAGGGCCGCACCGACGGCCGCCAGGACCGCCCACGACCGCGACACGCCGTCGGTCAGCACCGCGTCGGGGACGAACGTGCGCACCACCGAGACGCCCTCCGTCCCGCCCACCGGGAGGAGCACCTCCACCCCACCGTCCGTGCGGGCGGTGAGTGCGCGCCCGCGGCCGGCGAGCTCGACCGCGGGCGAGGGGTCCGCCGGGGCGCCGACCGTCGTGCCGTCGGGGAGGAAGACGGTGGTCCGACGGTCGCCGTCGTTGACGCCGAGCACGGCTGCCGTCAGCCGGGCGTCGTCCTGACCGGCCCCACCGGCGAACACCGCGACTCCCTGAGTGTCCTGGCGCGCGGCCGCGAGGGCCCGGTCGGCGGCCAGCGAGCGCGACAGCAGACCGAGCGGCACGAGGAAGGCGATGAGGACGACCGAGGCCATCGCCACGCCGTACCGGACGAGCAGGCCCCTCACGGCGGGGGGACCAGCTTCACGCCGACGCCCCGGACCCGGTGGAGCAGGCGCGGCTCGTCGGCGCTCTCCCCGAGCTTGCGGCGCAGCCAGTGCAGGTGGACGTCGACGGTCTTGTCCGACCCGCCGTACGGCTGGTTCCACACCTTCGACAGCAGCTCGCGCTTGCCCACCACCTCGCCGGGGCGCTCCGCGAGGTAGCTGAGCAGGTCGAACTCCTTGGGGGACAGCTCGAGCGGGATGCCGTCCAGCTCGGCGGTCCTGGCGCGCGCGTCGACGACCAGCGGCCCGACGACCAGCGGGCCGGGCGGACGGGCGGTGTCCGAGCGGCGCAGCACCGCACGGATGCGCGCCTCGAGCTGGTCGGCGGCGAAGGGCTTGACCAGGTAGTCGTCGGCACCCGCGTCGAGCAGGGCGACGATGCCCGCCCCGTCGTCGCGCGCGCTGATGACGATCACGGGGACGGCGCTGACCGCACGGATCATCGCGAGCAGCGACGCGCCGTCCAGATCGGGCAGGCCGAGGTCGAGGAGCACCACGTCGGGCGGGTGCGCGACGAGGCTCTGCAGACCGTCGAGTGCCGTCGGCGCGGTCATCGTGGAGTGCTCGCGAGCCGACAGGGCGCGCACGAGAGCAGTCCGGATGGTCGCGTCGTCCTCGATGATGAGCACGTCGGCCACACCCCGGACGGTAGGCCATCGACGGCGGCGATGACCGTCACACAGCCCGACGCGCGCAGCCTTGTCGTAGCCTTAACCCCGCCTTTCCCGGCCGGCCGGGCACGATGGGGCCATGCGGACCGCGACACCGACGGGACGCCCGCGCCGGGTCACCCGCGTGGGCGTCGTCGCCGTGCTCACGTGGGTGCTCGCGGTCGTCGTCGGGAGCGCCATCACGTGGCGCGCCCTCGCCGTCGTCGACTCCGGGGAGCGCACGGGTGTGCTGAGCCAGTCCGAGGTCGACGCGGCACTGGTGCAGGCTCGCGCCCCGAGGACGCCTGCGCCGTCCGGGACGCCGACGCCGGCCGGGACACCGACGGCCGAGCCGACACCCACGACCGCTCCCGCGCCCACGACGGCCGAGGTGGCCCGCACCTGGACCGTGCCCGGGGGGATCGTCGCGGTCTCCTGCCGCGGTGAGGTGATCACGCTGCTGTACGCCACCCCGTCGGACGGATGGACCGTCGAGGTCGGCGGGGCAGGCCCGGAGCGCGTCGAGGTGGAGCTCCACCGGGACGATGCCGAGACCAAGCTGAGCGGGACGTGCGTGGCCGGTACACCCGAGCCCCGGATCGACTCCGACGACGACGGGACCCAGAGCGGTTCGGACGACGGGTCGGCCCACGACTGAGCGGTCGCCGACCTAGATCCCGCTGATCCCGACCAGCTGCCCGATCCCGTAGGTCACGGCCATGGCCAGCGCGCCGCCCACCACGAGCCGCAGGACGGCCCGCCGTTGCCCGGACCCGCCGAGCGTCGCGCTGATCCGCCCGGTGAGCGCGAGTGCGACGAGCACGGCGACGAACGTCACCGCGACGCGGACGGACGCGGGCGCGAGCGCCACCGCGGCGATAGGGAGGATCGCGCCGGCGGTGAAGGCGATGCCGGACGAGACCGCGGCGTGCACCGGGTTGGTGAGGGCGTCGGGGTCCAGGCCGAGCTCGGCGTCGAGGTGCGCGGCGACGGCGTCGTGCGCGGTGAGCTCGAGAGCGACGACCCGCGCGGTCTCGGGCGAGATGCCCTTGGAGCGGTAGATCGCGGTGAGCTCGGCGAGCTCGCCCTCAGGATCGTCGCGGAGCTCGGTGCGCTCCTGTGCGATGAGCGCCCGCTCGGCGTCGCGCTGGCTGCTGACCGACACGTACTCGCCGAGCGCCATGGACACCGCGCCCGCGACCAGCCCCGCGATGCCCGCGGTGAGGATGGGCCCGATCGCGGAGGTCGCGCCGGCGACACCGAGCACCAGGCCGGCGGTCGAGATGATCCCGTCGTTGGCGCCGAGCACCCCGGCCCGCAGCCAGTTCAGCCGCGACGCGTTGCGGCCCTGCCCGCCATCGACCACCAGCTCGTCCGATGCGTGTCCGGCCTGCCCCGACGGATCGGCTCTCCGTGCCCTACGCACGTCCCCTCGACCCTGCGAGCCATCGGGCTGCCGCGGCCGACTCGCCCAGCCCCACGGCGAAGAACACCCACTGCACCGGCGACCCCCAGCCGATGAGCGGCAGCTGGGCGAGCACCCACCCGGTCAGGACGACGCCCGCGGCGAGGCTCACCTCGGGCGCGCGTGGGTGTCGGCGCAGCCCGAGCGTCAGGGCGACCGCCTGCGGCAGCCCGACGCACAGTCCGAGGGCGAGCGCGGGGACTGCGGGGCCGTCGACGAAGTCCAGCTGGTCCACGAGCGGCTCGAACTGACCGGAGAGGAAGCCCTGGACGCCGGCGATCGCGCCGGCGGCCGTGAGACCGGCGAGCGCGAGCGACCAGCGCCGGGCGCGCGGTGCCGCATCCCGCGTGAGGAGGTGCGTCTCCGTCATCGCACCAGGTGGATCTCGTGCACCTCGAGGTCCTCGAGATCGTCGGACGTGGCCTGCAGCAGCCGGTCGGCCAGCTGGCGCAGGGCGCGCGCGGCGGCGAGCTCGGTGCCGACCTCCGGCACGTCGAGGTCGTAGGAGCTGAACTGCGCGCGGCCCCAGCCGTCGAGGGTCGCGCCCGTCGACGTGGTGAGGACGGCGTGTGCCCCGGTGACCACTCCGTGGGTCGTGTCGTCGTCGGCGAAGAGGTAGATCGCCACGTTCCAGGTCTCGTTCACGACTGGGCTCCTTCGCCGTCGGTGCTGCGCCCCGTTGGTGGCGGTCTGCCCCACATCGGCAGCTGCTTCGAGCGTGCGCTGCCGCGGAGCCGACGGACCAGGGCACAAGGTCCCACGCATTCGCCCCGATTCGCCCGGTCCCGGGGTGCGGGTGCGACCCACCGCGCCTAAGGTCTGGCCACATGCTGGAACACGTCGATGGGTCGCGCCCGGACCCGGTGGACGATGCGCCGGAGCCCGAGGTGCTGGGCGACCGGTACCGGCTGGACGCGGTCCTGGGCCGGGGCGGCATGGCGACCGTGCACCGAGCGCGTGACCTCCTGCTGGACCGTGACGTCGCCGTCAAGGTGTTCCCGCCGGTCCACGAGGACACCGACGACCTGCTGCGCAACCGTGCCGAGATCCGCGTGCTGGCCACGCTCAGCCATCCCGGCCTGGTCACGCTGCACGACGCCGGCACCGTGCACCACGACGACGGGTCGCAGCAGGTGTTCCTCGTGATGGAGCTGGTGGACGGGCCGACGCTCGCCGAACGGCTGCGGGAGGGCGTGCTCGGCGTCGAGGAGACTGCGGAGGTCGGCCAGGAGGTCGCCTCGGCGCTCGCGTTCGTGCACGAGCGCGAGATCGTCCACCGGGACATCAAGCCGGCCAACATCCTGCTGACCCTGGGGAGCGGCGGGACGACCGCGAAGCTCGCCGACTTCGGGATCGCGCGGCTCGAGGGTGCGACCCGGCTGACGATGACCGGGATGACGCTGGGCACGGTGAGCTACCTGAGCCCGGAGCAGGCGACCGGCAGCGCTCTGGGGCCACCGAGCGACGTGTACGGGCTCGGTCTGGTCCTCATCGAGTGCGTGACCGGACGTCCCGCGTTCTCCGGGACGGCGGCCGAGGTGGCGGCCGCCCGGCTCACCACCGCCCCGGCGATCCCTGACCAGCTCGACGCTCGGCTCGCGGGCGTGCTGGCGCGGATGACGCGCATGGCACCGGAGGAGCGTCCCACCGCCCGGGAGGTGGCCGACGACCTCGCGGCGATCGCGGCCTCTCCGTCCGACGAGACTCTCGTCCTCCCGTCGGTACCGGGCCCGGGCGACGACCCGCTTCCGCCGACGCGGGCAGTCCCTGTCGCAGGCCAGCCCCCGACCCGCCGGTGGGCGCGCGTCCGGTCCGGCCGGGCCGCCCTCGTCGGGGGAGCCGCCGTGCTCCTCGTGGGCGGCGCGCTGCTCGTCGGGCAGCTCGTGTCGGGTGACGGCACGCCGCACGAGCCTCCCGCCTACCCGTCGGTCGAGGGCACGCTCGGCGAGTCCCTGACGCAGCTCCAAGAGAGCGTGGAGCCGTGAGGCGCCGCGCCGGGTGGGCTGCGCTCGTCGTCGCGACGGTCCTGCTGTGCGGATCGTGCGCCGGCACCCCTGAGCTGACGGACGACCGCGCGCAGACGCTCCAGCAGTCGGTGCTCGCCGTCTCGCAGGCGGCCGCGGAGGCGCGTTGGGCCGACGCCCAGGCGCTGCTGGCCGAGACGCGGACCGCACTGGACGCCGGAGCTGATGCGGGCGACGTGTCGACGCAGCGGTACCGCGAGATCGATGCGGCCCTGGATCAGGTGGCCACCGACCTGGCCGCGCAGAAGGCGGCAGCCGACCAGGCCGCCGCCGAGCAGGCGGCAGCGGAGCAGGCCGCGGCTGAGCAGGCTGCTGCCGAGAAGGCGGCCGAGCAACCGGCCGCCCCTGCGCCCCCCACCCCGAAGGGGAAGCCCAAGGACCCGGGCAAGGGGGAGGGCAACAAGTAGGGCATCTCAGGGTGGGGATCGGGGCGATCACCGATGCGGTCGGCACGCCCGTGGCGGCATGCTGGGGGAGTCCGGTCGCACTGGCCGGCGCGAGAGGAGCAGCACCATGGGCAGCATCCACGACGGCATGGCTCGACAGGGCCTCGTCCGGCCGGTCGACGGCCGTGTGCTGGGCGGTGTGTGCGCCGGCCTGGGCCGACGCTTCGGCATCGCCCCGTTCCACGCGCGGCTGCTGTTCGTGCTCATCCTGTTCGTCGTCCCGGGCAGCCAGCTCCTGGTCTATCCGCTGCTGTGGATCCTGATGCCCGCCGAGCGCTGGGCGCCCGCGGCACCCGCTGCGCCCGGCACGGCCGGCTGACGGAGGGCGAGCCGGTCAGACGGTGCCCGACGGCGTGAGGTGTCGCGGCCGGCGCGGTGTGGGGACGTCGCCGAGGCTGGGTGCGGGGAGYGCCTTGGTCAGCTCGTCGACGACGGCGCGCCAGCACCGCTCGGCCGCCCGCAGCTGCGAGGCCACGAGCTCGGGCGCCACGTGCCCCACGGAGCCGACGCCGTTCGCCGCGTCGAGCGCGTCGAGACCGCGGTCGATGGCCTGCACCGACGTGCGGTAGTTCGTCGTGTCCCGGGCCGTGGGCAAGGTGAGCACCTCGAGCGCGGCCGCCGCGTCGTCGAACATCGAGCGGACGAGCGCGACGGCGTGCGGCCGGTCGCCCATGGACAGGCGTTCCGCGGAGTCGGCGACGGCCGAGACGATCGTCGAGCGCGCCAGCCGGTCGATCGTGGCGGTCAGGGTGCCGGGCACGACTTGGATCTGCAGCAGCAGGACGACGGTCCGGCTCAGCAGCGTCTCGGAGCGCAGTCGCTGGATCCGGCGACGCTCCGCCGCCCGGCGGGCCTCGTCCTCGGCGCGCAGCTCGTCGGCCAGGGCCTCGCGCTCGCGCCGCTCGACCTCCTGCCGCGCCTCGGTCGACCGGCGTGACACCACCTCCGTGGCCACGCGCACGTGGTGCTCGGACTCGGCCTGGGCACGCTGCACGAGCTCGACCGCGCACGCGTTCGCCGGGCTCGCGTAGCCGGTGTCGGTGTACCCGAACAGGGCCATGCGGCGCTCTTCGGCCCACAGCACGGCGGTCTTGGTGAAGCCGGAGCGGGAGTAGAAGACGGCGACGAACGAGCCGGCCGCGGCGCGGAGGTCCTCCAGGTCGATGCGACCGACGGGGCTGCGGCGGTGCTCGACGCGGGCGGCGAAGTCGATGCCCACGAGGTCCAGCTCGACGGCGGAGCCGGGTCCCGTCACCCGGACGTCGGTCCGCGCGAGGACGGTCCGGGCGTGACGCTCCGCGAACCGCTCGGCGTCGCGCCACTGCGGGTCCTTGCCCGTTGCGCTCACGTCCGCCTCCTCAGCCGCCCCCCGTGATCAGACGTGCCTCGACGGTAATGAGCCGCCCGCACGCCAGACTCGCCCGTCCGGGTGACCCGGTGGCGCAAACCCCGGCAGGCGGGAYGAACCTCCGGGTGAACTGCGTCACGTGCGCGCCGCGCTCCAGCCCGTCCAGCGCGTCACGCGGGCGCGGATCAGCGGACCGCCCGGCGGGACCTCCCGATAGGCGGGGTAGCGCTCCTGGAGCGCGGCGAGCTCTGCCCGCGTCGGAGCCCCGTCCGCCACCACCGCGGTCGCGTCCGCGCGCACCCACCAGAGGTCCGACCAGTCGGCCGACCAGTGGTCGACCAGGAACGCGACCGACGGGTTCTCCCGGATGTTGCGCAACCGGCGCAGGTCGACGGTGCGCTTCGGCTTGTGGTCCACCGTCACGACGACGACGTCGTCGAGCACCGCGAACGTCACCGGCACCGGGTGCGGGCGCTGGTCCGCCCCCGTGGTCGCCAGCACCGCGCGCTCGGCCGCGACGAACCGCCTCCGGCACTCCTCGGGCTCCACGCGGTCCAGTCTGGCGCCACGGTGGCAGTCTGTGGGCATGACGGCACGGTGGCCGGACCTCGCCCCGGCGCTCGAGCGCGCGACGCACCACGCCCGCGAGTGGCTGACGTCCCTGGCTGAGCGTCCCGTGCGACCGCGCGCCGACGCCGACGCCCTCGCGGCCGTGCTCGGCGGCCCCCTGCCGGACGGCCCGACCGCCCCGGAGACGGTCGTCGACGAGCTCGCCGCCGGCGTCGAGCCCGGTCTCATGGGGATGCCCTCGGGCCGGTTCTTCGGCTGGGTCATCGGCGGCACGCTCCCGGCCGCGCTCGCCGCCGACTGGCTGACCAGCGCATGGGACCAGAACACCGCGATGCGGCACGCCACGCCGGGCGTCGTGGCGGCGGAGGAGGCCGCGGCCGCGTGGGCGCTGGAGCTGCTGGGGCTGCCGGCGGGCGCCGACGTGGGGTTCGTGACCGGCGCGACGATGGCCAACTTCACCGGGCTGGCGGCGGCACGCCAGCAGGTGCTCACCGACGCCGGGTGGGACGTCGAGCGCGACGGCCTCGCGGGCGGTCCGCGGGTCCGGGTCCTCGTCGGCGAGGAGCGGCACGGCACCCTCGACCTCGCCCTGCGCTACCTCGGGCTGGGCACACCGACCGCCGTCTCCGCCGACCGTCAGGGGCGGCTGGTCGTCGACTCCCTCGCCGAGGCCCTGGCCGCGGGCGATGGCCCGACGATCGTGTGCCTGCAGGCCGGCAACCTGCACTCGGGCGCGTTCGACCCGATGGCCGACGCCATCGAGGTGGCCCACGCGCATGGTGCCTGGGTGCACGTCGACGGGGCGTTCGGGCTGTGGGCGGCGGCCTCCCCGCGGCTGCGGGGACTGCTGGCGGGCCACGAGCGGGCGGACTCGTGGGCGACCGACGCCCACAAGACCCTCAACGTGCCGTACGACTGCGGACTCGCGATCGTCGCGCACCCCGAGCCGCTGCGGCGGGCGTTCGGCATGAACGCGGAGTACTTCGCCGCGTTCCAGGGCGCCGGCGACCCGATGGAGCGGGTGCCGGAGCTGTCCCGCCGCGCCCGAGGCGTGCCGTTGTGGGCGGCGCTGCGGTCGCTGGGCCGGACGGGTGTCGAGGACCTCGTCGACGGTCTCGCGGCCAACGCGCGGGCGATCGCCGACGGGATCCGCGCGATCGACGGCGCCGAGATCCTCAACGACGTCGTGTTCACGCAGGTCAGCGTCGCTTTCGACAGCGACGAACGCACGCGTGAGGTCACCGGGCGCGTGCTCGCGGACGGGGTGACCTGGATGTCCGGGTCCCGTTGGCAGGGCCGGGACATCCTGCGCGTGTCCGTGAGCAACTGGTCCACCGACGCCGAGGACGTGGCGCGCTCGGTGGACGCGGTGCGCCGCGCGGCCGCGGGCTAGTCCCGGGACATCACCACGCGCCACGGCCGCACCGTGACCGCGAGCACGCCGTCGACGACCGCCTGGTCGTCCTGCGTCGCCAGCTGGTGGGCCTCCTCGGCGGACTCCACCTCGAGGATGGTCATCCCCGCGCCCTCGGTGTCGAGGAACGGGCCGGCGAGGACGAGCTGACCCGCCGCGTGACGCCGTCGCAGGAACGCGTAGTGCCCGGCGATGCCCGCCTGCTCCCCGACCGTCTGGCCGTCCGGGACGGCCGGACCGCGCACGTGGAGCAGCGCGAACATCGCCATGGTCAGCGGGGCTCGTGCTCGTCGGGCGGGACGGGCCCCGGCACCGAGGTCACGACGGCGGGCGCCGGCCGGCCGATCGGGCCCGTGGCGCGGCGACGCCGGTTCCAGCGGACCGCGGCGACGACGAGCGCGGCGACCGCACCGCCGAACGCGAGCCAGGGGAGGAGCACACCGACGACGATAGCCAACCCGCTCGCGACGTCGACCAGGGCGGCCCAGCCGGCCGCCAGCCCGTCGAGGAACGACTGCGGTCCGGTCTCCGGCTCCACGGGCGCGACCGGCGCGAGCTCGGGGCCGTAGAGCACCACGTGGATGGTCGACAGGCGCACCTTCTCGGCCAGCCGGGCCCGCTCGGACTGCAGCTGCTCGAGGCTCGACTGCCGCTCGGTCAGCGCGCTCTCCGCCGCGATGAGCTGCTCGTTGGTGGTGGCCCGGGTCAGCAGGTCCTCCATCCGCGCCACCGAGAGCTGGAGCGCCCGGATGCGGGCGTCCAGGTCCTGCGCCGTGCCCGTGACGTCCTCGCTCGTGAGGTTCAGCTCGTCGATCGTGCCGAGCTCGCGCAGACCGTCGACGGCTCGGCTGACCTCCTCGGCGGGCAGGCGGATGGTCAGCTCGGCCGTGCCGACGTCGTCCTTGGTGGCGGCGTGCTCCGACCGGTCGTCGACGCGGCCCCCAGCACCTTCCGCGAGGACGACCACCGCGTCCGCGGCGTCGAGCGGGTCCTTCACGGTCATCCGGACGTCACCGGTCTGGATCACCTGCCGGTCGGCGTCGGCCGTGCTCGCGGCCTGCTCGACGCTGCCGTCCGCCGGCTGCTCCGCGGTGCCGGAGCGGGCCTCGCCGCCGAGCGCGCCCGAGGTGCCGCCCTCGTCGGCGGCGCTCATGTCGTCTCCGCTCGCGCTGCACCCGCCGAGCACAGCGGTCAGGGCGATGATGCCGGCGACCATGAGGCGGGTGGACCGGGCGCGGAGCTGCGGTGCAGGGTGTGTCGTCGTCGGCGTCATGCGGCGACCGTAGGGCGAACGGGGGTGGCCGCGGGGGGCGCGTGACGCAATCGTGACAGCGGGGGTGGGTGCCGGTCGGAATCGTGACCGTGCCGTCATCGGAACGCGTTCCCCCTGCTCACAGGCCGTACGCGGTGGCGGCCCACAGGTGCACGGCGGCGTACGCCCGAAGCGGCCGCCAGGGCTCGGCCGTGCGCGCCACCTCCGCCGCGCTCTGGGCGGAGAGTGCCCGTCGCAGGACCAGGTCGCCGACGGGCAGCGCGTCCCGGTCGCCGAGCACCCGCAGCGCGAGGTAGTCGGCCGTCCACGGACCGATCCCGGGCAGGGCGAGCAGGTGTGACCGCGCGTCCGGATTGCCGGGCACCAGAGCGAGCCCGTCCGCGCACGCCTGCGCCAGGGCGTGCAGGGTCCGCGCGCGCGAGTGGGTGATCCGCACGACGGCCTGCAGCTCCACCGGGTCCACGCCGGCGAGCTCCTCCGGCGAGGGGTAGCGGATCAGCCCGCCCGGCCCGGGTCGTCCGTAGGCGGCGGCGAGCCGCCCTCCGAACGTGCGCGCGGCTGCGAGCGAGACCTGCTGGCCGAGCACCGTGGTGGCGGCGGCCTCGAAGCCGTCCGGGTGGCCGAGGATCCGCAGCCCGGGCCTGGCGCGCACGAGCGGGCCGAGGACGGGGTCGTCATCGAAGGCGTCGAGCACCAGGTCGAGGTCGTCGGCCAGGCCGAACCAGCGCTCGGCCAGAGCGGTGAGCTCGGCCGGGGTGCCCGCCGCGGCACTCACGTCGATCCGGTCGGCGCTCAGGGTCGCCTCGACCAGCACGACAGCGCCGCCGAGCCGCACGAGCCGGCGGACCGTGCTGCCCGCGACGGACTCGACGCCCGGCACCGCGTGGGCGACGAGCGAGGCCAGGGCGGGCGCGGGGTCGAACGGGCGTCGGACGACGACGGCGGGGCTCATGGTCTCCTCGGTCTGGTCGAATCCATACGATCCCGGCGTCGACCTTCTTTGCCAACACAAGATCGACACATGGAAAGGATGCGGTAGGGCGGGCGAGCCGCCGCACGGTGCCGCCCCGCCCCCCTGACCGGGGGACGGGGCGCACCTACGTCCGGGCACTGCCTACGCTGAGAGGCGTGCTCCCCCTCCTGCTCCGCGGCGCCACCGACGAGACCGTGGCCGATGACGTCCAGGGTGTCGTCGTCCCGACGCTCTCGCTCCTGGCCGCCGTCGTGGTCGCCTACCTCGCGGCGACGCTCCTGTCCGTGCTGGTCCGCCGGGTGGCGCGCAAGTCCGCCGTCGCGGCCGACCTCTCCCGACGCTCGCGCCGTCCCATGCGCGCGGTGCTGCTCGTCGTCGCCGTGTGGATCGCCCTGCGGCTGAGCACCGACCCGTCGGACTGGACGCGGACCGTCGAGCACGTGCTGCTCATCGCGCTGATCATCACCGTGGCCTGGCTGATCGGCAGCCTCGCGTTCGTGCTCGAGGACGCCGCGCTGCAGCGGTACCGGATCGACGTCGCCGACAACCGGCACGCCCGCCGTGTCCGCACCCAGGTCCAGGTGCTCCGACGCATCACTGTGGCCATCCTCGTGCTCTGCGCGATCGCCGCGATCCTCCTGACGTTCCCCTCGGCCCGCACGCTCGGTGCCAGCCTGCTCGCCTCCGCCGGGCTCATCTCGATCGTCGCCGGCCTGGCCGCCCAGAGCTCGCTGGCCAACGTGTTCGCCGGCCTGCAGCTCGCCTTCACCGACGCCATCCGCGTGGACGACGTGGTGGTGGTCAGCGACCAGTGGGGCCGGATCGAGGAGATCACGCTCACCTACGTCGTCGTGCACGTCTGGGACGACCGCCGCCTGATCCTGCCGTCCACGTACTTCACGACCACGCCCTTCGAGAACTGGACGCGGCGCGCGGCCGACCTCCTGGGCACCGTGGAGCTGGACGTGGACTGGGAGGTTCCCGTCGAGGCGATGCGCACCGAGCTGGCGCGGCTGCTGCTGGACACCGACCTGTGGGACCGGCGGGTCGGCATCCTGCAGGTCACCGACGCCGTCGGCGGTCTGGTCCGCGTCCGGGCGCTGGCCAGCGCGGTCGACGCGCCCACCCTGTTCGACCTGCGCTGCTACGTGCGCGAGGGGCTGGTCGGCTGGCTCCAGCGGGAGGCGCCGCAGAGCCTGCCGAAGACCCGCTGGGAGGGCACCGCGCCCGCACCGGCATCGGGCCGACGGGCAGCGCGCCCCGAGACCGCCCCGACGCCGACCCATCCCGTCCCCGGAGGGTGGTCGGCCGACGACACGCAGACCATCCAGACGGGCGGCCAGGACTCGCGGCTGTTCACGGGCAGCATCGACGCGCTCGAGCGGTCGCGGCACTTCTCCGGGCCGGGGCAGGACGTCATCGACGAGCGCGAGCAGGCCGCGGGGGACACCGAGGGTCGGCAGCCCTGAGCCAGATCCGGCCCGTGACGCAGGAGGTGCTCGTCGACCTTCTCGTCGATCGCGTGAGGGAGTGCCCCGGATGGGCGCGCGTGCTCGTCGACGGGGCTCCGCCGACGATGCCGTCGGTGCTTGCCGATGCCCTCGTCCAGCCTCTGCGAGCGGTGGGTCGACCGGTGGTCCGGGTACACGCCGAGGACTTCCTGCGGCCCGCCTCCCTCCGGTTCGAGCACGGACGGCAGGACGCCGAYGCGTACCTGGAGGACCGGCTCGACGCCGGCGCGCTCGGGCGTGAGGTGCTCGATCCGTTCGCCGCGTCCGGCCGTTACCTGCCGACGCTCTGGGACCCGCGGACCGACCGGGCGACGCGTGCCGGGTACGAGAAGGCTCCCGACGAGGCGGTCCTGGTGCTCGACGGCAGCCTGCTGCTCGGTCGGTGGCTCGACGCCGAGCTCGCGGTGCATCTGGCGGTCCGGCCGGCCACCCTGCAGCGACGGACCGCGGAGGAGGACCGGTGGACCCTGCCCGCGTTCGCGCGGTATGACGCGGAAATGGTGCCGGGGGACGTGGCGGACGTCGTCGTGCACGTGGACGACCCGCGGCATCCGGCGATCGAGGTGGGCATCGCCTGAACCGTGGCTGATGTCGGTCGCGCTACGCGCCGACGGATGCCGTCGCTCGGTCCGCGAGGCGGCGCATCGCGTCGGCGAGCTCCGGGGGACCGATGACGCGGAGCGGAACGCCGAACATGGCGAACCGGGCCGCGACCCCGTCCCACGACCACGCGCTGAGCGCGGCGCGGCTGCGGTCCTGGTCGAGCGGCTCCACCAGGGCGTCCCGACCGGCCCAGGTGGCGACCTCGGTCGCGGGCATGTCGACCTCCGCCTCGCCCCGGCACGGCCACGGTGTGACCGCAGCGAACCGTTCGGCGATGAACGCCGCGACGTCGGACGCCGGGAGCGGGCGGGGGGCGAACCGCGGGCCGGATCCCGTCTTGGGGGTCATCCGGTCGACGCGGTAGGTGCGCCAGTCGGCGCGTTCCAGGTCGTACCCGACCAGGTACCACCGGTCGCCCCACGTGACCAGGTGGTGCGCCTCGGCGCGCCGGGCGGGCCGCGGACCAGCATCCGTGCCGCCCTCGTAGTCGAACCGGAGGACCTCGCGGGAACGGACGGCGGCGCCGACGGCCAGGAGCACGTGCTGGTCGACCTGGGGGAGGTTGCCGCGGCGGGTGACGGCCGTGACCTGGAGGGCGTCGGCCGCGGTGCGCAGCCGCGCGGGCATCACCTGACGGAGCGTGGCGAGCGCCCGCACGGCGGCCTCGTCGACCCCTGCGACCCCGGTCGACGCGGTCTGGAGGACGACGACGAGCGCGACGGCCTGCTCGTCGTCGAGCAGGAGGGGTGGCATCTGCGTGCCGGCATCGAGCCGGTACCCGCCGTCCGGACCCTTCGTGGCGTGCACCGGGTAGCCCAGCTCGCGGAGGCGGTCCACGTCCCGCCGCACGGTGCGCGGGCTCACGCCGAGGCGGTCGGCCAGCACGCCGCCCGGCCAGTCGCGGCGCGCCTGCAGCAGCGACAGGAGCGAGAGGAGGCGGGAGGACGGCGTTGACATGTCCTCAGGATGGCACCGATAGAGGACAGGAACTGGCCGCTATGGAGGTCAGGGTGGTCCCGTACCCATCGACCGAGGGAGAAGCCCATGATCCACACGCGAGGACTCACCAAGGACTTCGTGGTGAGCCGCACCGAGACCGTGCACGCCGTGCGCGGGATCGACCTCGACATCGCACCCGGCGAGCTCGTCGCGGTGCTGGGACCGAACGGTGCCGGCAAGTCCACCACGATGCGGATGCTCACCACCCTGATCCGCCCGACCTCCGGCACCGCGACGGTCGCGGGCGTCGACGTCGTCGCCGAGCCGGCGACCGTCCGGCGGCACATCGGCTATGTCGGGCAGGGCAACGGCGCGGGCCACCAGCAGCGCGCGGGCGACGAGCTGACGATGCAGGGTCAGGTCTACGGACTCGACCGGGCGGCGGCACGGCGGCGTACCGGGGAGCTGCTGGAGGCGCTCGACCTGACTTCGCTGGCGCGGCGCAAGGTCGGCGACCTGTCCGGCGGCCAGCGTCGGCGGCTCGACGTGGCGCTCGGCCTGGTGCACGCGCCCAGGCTGCTGTTCCTGGACGAGCCGACCACCGGCCTGGACCCGCACAATCGCGCGAACCTGTGGGACCACATCACCCGGCTGCGCGCCGAGCACGACATGACGATCGTGCTCACCACGCACTACCTCGACGAGGCGGACACCATGGCGGAGCGCGTCGTGGTGGTCGACCACGGCCAGGTCATCGCCGACGACACCGCCGACGGGCTCAAGCGGACCCTGGCCGGCGACCGCGTGGTGCTCAAGGCGGCGGTCGGCGGGACGGCCTCCCGGGTCGCGACGATCGTCGAGGCGCTGCCGGGTGCCCGCGACGTGACCGTCGACGGTGCCCGCATCGAGGCGCGGGTGGCCGATGCCGCGGCCGCCGTCCCCGAGCTGGTCCTCGCCGCCTCCGCCGCCGGGACACCGTTGCTCGAGGCGCTCGCGGTGCGTCCCACTCTCGACGACGTGTTCCTGGCCCTCACCGGCCGCAGCCTGCGCGACGAGGGTCCGCAGACGAGCGACAGCAGCGACGACGCCACGCAGGAGGCAGCAGCATGAGCACGATCACCGCCACCCGGCCGAGCACCGCCACGACGACCGGACGACGCCCGTGGCTCGCGGACGTCTGGCTCGTGATGACCCGCGAGCTCCGGCCCGTCGTCCGTGAACCCTTCTCGGTGGTCTTCGGCCTCATCCAGCCGCTGGTGTTCCTCGGCCTGTTCGGCCCCCTGCTGGCCGGGTCCGTCGGGGCGTCCGCCGGCTTCGACGGAGCCGAGGTCTGGCAGTGGTTCGTGCCGGCGATCCTCGTGATGACCACGCTGTTCGGCACGTCCACCACGGGCGCCAACCTGCAGTTCGAGATGCAGACCGGAGCGCACGAGCGGCTGCTCGTGACGCCCCTGTCGCGGTCGTCGCAGCTGGTGGGCCGGTCCCTGAAGGAGATGGTCCCGCTGGTCGCCCAGGCGATCATCCTCATCCTGGTGATGCTGCCGTTCGGGTTCCGCGCCGACCCCGTCGGAGGTCCGCTCGGGCTGGCCATGCTCGCGGTGCTCGGCGTCGGCCTGGGTTCGCTCAGCTACGCGCTGGCCATCGCGGTGCGCAAGCAGGAGTGGATGTTCTGGGCGGTCCAGCAGACGGTCCTGTTCCCGCTGCTCATCCTGTCCGGCATGCTCCTGCCGCTCGAGACCGGTCCGCAGTGGATGAAGGTGGCCTCCGCGTTCGACCCGCTGCGGTGGGTGGTCGAGGCCGAGCGGGCGCTGTTCGCGGGTCGCGCGTCTTCTCCTCGAGAGCGCGCGACGGGCGGGCGTGTCAGTGGGTGGGGGAATGATGGCGACCATGACGGTCCAGGACGACGTGACACAGGATCTGCGGCTCCTCGAGGAGGTCCGCATCGTGCACACGGTCGTGCCGTCGCCCCTCGGCCCCATCACGCTGGTCGCCCACGACGGCGGACTGTCGGCGCTCCTGCTCCCGGACTCCAAGTACGAACCGGTGCAAGGACCGTTCGGCGAGCGGGCGGACGACGAGTTCGACCACGTGCAGACGCAGCTCGACGAGTACTTCGCTGGGACGAGGACCGAGTTCGACCTCCCGCTGCACTTCGTGGGGACCACGTTCCAGTGCCGGGTGTGGGAGGGGCTGCTGCGCATCCCGTACGGGCAGACGCGCTCCTACGGGGACCTGGCCGCGGAGATCGGGCTGGATCCGCGCACGTCCTCGCGGGCGGTCGGTGCCGCCAACGGGCGCAACCGGATCGCGATCGTGGTGCCGTGCCACCGGGTCATCGGAGCGGACGGGTCGCTGACCGGGTTCGCCGCCGGGCTGGACCGCAAGCGGTTCCTGCTCGGGCTCGAGGCCAAGGGCCGGCCACGCGAGCACCTGCTGTTCTGACGCGGCGGACCGGGGGTCTGCCCCACCCCGGCTCGGGGGAGTGCTCCATGGTGGACGGCTGCCGCCGGTCGACAGGCTGAGATCATCCGATTCCGAGGAGATCTCATGAAAGTCCAGCCGCCCGCCAGCAGCTCGACCCCGCAGCGGTACCGCCGGGCACGCGCCGTCGCCACGGTCGCCGCGCTGTGCGCCGTCGCGACGACCGGTGCGCTCGTCGCCGGCACACCCGCCTACGCCTCCGGCGGGTCCGCGCCGCCCGCGTCGCGCGAGGTGCAGCGGCAGCTCGACGGACTCGTCCGCGACGCCGGCTTCCCCGGAGCGCTCGCGACGTACGAGGACGCGCGCGGACACAGTCGTGACTACGCCGCCGGCGTCGGCAACCTCGAGACGGGCGCCCGGGTGCCGCTCGACGGCCAGGTGCGCGTCGGCAGCAACAGCAAGACCTTCCTCGCGGTGGCACTGCTGCAGCTCGTCGACGAGGGCGAGATCGACCTCGATGCGTCCGTCGAGACCTACCTGCCCGGCCTGGTGCACGGCGACGGCGTCGACGGCTCCCTCATCACCGTCCGCCAGGTCCTGCAGCACACGAGCGGCATCCCCAACTACACCGCCGTGATGAACCTGGACTTCCTGTCGACCAGGCACCACTACGTCGAGCCGCGCGAGCTGCTCGACCTCGCCCTGACGCAGCCGGGCACGCCACCCGGGGAGCGGTGGGACTACAGCAACACCAACTACGTGGTCGCCGGGCTGATCGTGCAGAGGGTCACCGGCCGGCCGCTGGCCGAGGTGATCACCGACCGGGTGGTCGAGCCGCTGGACCTGCGGGACACGTACGTGCCGGAGCGCGGCGAGGAGACCCTGCGTGAACGCCACCCGCTCGGCTACCACGCGTCCGAGCCCGGCGGCGAGCTGCAGGACATCACGGTGCTCGACCCGGCGTGGGCGTGGGGCGCGGGCGACATCGTCTCCACCCCGAGCGACCTGAACGCGTTCTTCGTGGCGTTGATGGGTGGCGAGCTCCTGCCGCCCGCGCTGCTGGCTCAGATGCAGACGACCGTCGAGACCATGCCCGAGCTGCACGGCATGCGGTACGGCCTGGCTCTCATGAGCACCCCGTTGAGCTGCGGCGGGGTCGCCTGGGGCCACGGTGGCAGCATCCCGGGGTACGAGACCGGCGGCGGCGTGGGACCGGACGGCCGATCCGTGACCGTCGCGGTGACCGCGCTGCCGGCCGCGACCGCCGACCCGGAGCGTGCCGCCGAGCTCCTGGTCGAGGCCGTCGACGCGGTGCTCTGCGCATAGTCGGACGCCCTCTGCGGTGGCAGCATGTGGCCATGGCGCTCGTCCGTTACACGGCGGCTGCCGCCGAGGCCGCCGGCACCGTCGCCGAGCAGGTGCCCGCCTCGACGGTCGGTGAGCTGCGGGCGCAGGTGCTCACCCGGCACGGCGGCGAGCTGGCCCAGCTGATCGGTCGGTGCTCGTTCGTGGTCGACGGGGTGACGTCCGACGACGGGGCCGTGCTCGGGCCGAGCGACGTCGTCGACGTGGTCCCGGACCTCTGAGGACGCGGTCCGCGATGCGGGTGGGCGCAACTGGTGCGAGCGTGTGCGCATGAGAGTCGTCGTGGTCGGTGCCAGCGGGAACGTCGGCACGGCACTCCTGCGGCGGTTCAGCGACGACGCCTCCGTCACCTCGGTGGTCGGCGTCGCCCGGCGCGTGCCCCGAGGCACGCCCCCGGCCCCGTACGACGTCGCCACGTGGGTCGAGTGCGACGTCGCCTCGCCGACCGCGGTCGACGTCCTGGTCCCCGCGTTCGCCGGCGCCGACGCCGTGGTCCACCTCGCGTGGGCCATCCAGCCCAGCCACGACCGCCGCCGGCTGCACGACGTCAACGTGTCGGGCACCCGGCACGTCCTCGACGCGGCGCGGCGGGCGGCAGTCCCGCACGTCGTGGCCGCATCGAGCGTCGGCGCCTACTCGCCCGCTCCGGACGACGTCCCTCGCGGCGAGGGCTGGGCGACGGGCGGGGTGCGGTCGTCGTCGTACAGCGTGGACAAGGCGGCCGTCGAGCGGACGCTCGACGAGTTCGAGGCGGTGCATGCGGACCTCGCGATCGCCCGGGTGCGGCCGGCGCTCGTGTTCCAGCGGGCGGCCGGGCACGAGATCTCGCGGTACTTCCTCGGCCCGTGGGCGCCCAGGCGCGCGATCGGTGGGCACCTGCCGGTACTGCCCTGGCCCGCGGGGCTGCGGCTCCAGGCGGTGCACGCCGACGACGTCGCGTCCGCGTACCGGGAGGCCGTCGTCCGCCGCGTGCGAGGGCCGTTCAACGTCGCCGCGCCGGACGTGCTGCGCGGCCAGGACGTCGCCGACGTCGTCTCGCGCGGGCGGTTGCGCGAGGTCGAGGTGGCCGGCACCCGGAGGCTCCTCGCGGCCGCGTGGCACGCGCGGGCGGTGCCCGTCGGTCCCGGCTGGTTGGACATGGCCCTCGCCGCACCGCTGCTCGACACGTCGCGCGCGGAGCGTGAGCTCGGCTGGCGGCCTGCCTGGTCGGCGGCCGACGCCTTGCGGGACATGGTGTCGGGGATCGCGACCGGAGCAGGGACCGCGAGCCCGCCGCTGCGGTCGCGGCGCCGGTGAGCCTGGCATCCTCGACGGCATGACCGACGACATCTCCGCCGAGCGACACGTCTACGGCCGCGTCGACGCCCCGATCACCGTGCTCGAGTTCGGTGACCTCGAGTGCCCGTACTGCCGCGCCGCCGCACCGGCCCTCCGGCAGCTGGTCGACACGTCCGACGGGCAGGTGCGCCTGGTGTGGCGGCACTTCCCGCTGTTCGAGGTGCACCCGTCTGCCCTGTCGGCCGCGCTGGCGGCGGAGGCGGCGGGAGCCCACGGGAAGTTCTGGGACATGCACGACGAGCTGTTCAGCCACCAGGACCGGCTCGCGGACCAGGACCTCCGTGCGGCCGCGGTGCGGCTCGGGATCGACCCCGACCAGGTGGCGGGAGACGGTGCGCAGGAGTACGCCCCGGCGATCTCCGCCGACTACTCGGCCGGCATCGAGGCGGGCGTGCGCGGGACGCCGACGGTGTTCGTCGGGGGGACGCGGTTCCACGGGAAGGTCACGCTGGACCGGCTGCGCGAGGCCGTAGAGGCGGTGCGATGAGGACCGCGCTGGTCACCGGCGCCGGCCGCGGGATCGGGCGGGGGATCGCGCTCGGGCTGGCCCGGGCCGGGTACGCGGTCGCGCTGGTCGRCCGGACGCGGGCGCACCTCGACGCGGTCGCCGAGGAGATCGGCGGGGACGTGTGCGTGGCCGCCGCCGACCTGATCGACGCCACGGCGGTGCTCGACGCGGTCGCCCGGGTTGAGGAGGAGCTCGGCGGGATCGGGCTGCTCGTGAACAACGCGGGGGTGATCGAGCGCGCCGAGGTGCCGTTCGTGGACGACGACGTCGAGGACTCCTGGCGCGTGATCGAGGCGAACGTGCGCGGCCCGCTGCTGGTCACCCACGCGGTGCTGCCGGGGATGCTCGCGCGCGGTGACGGCCGGGTGCTGAACCTCAACTCCGGTGCCGGGCACCGCGCGATGACCAGCTACACGGGCTACGCGATCAGCAAGGGCGCGCTCGCGCGGTTCACCACGCAGCTCGACGCGCAGTACCGCGACCAGGGGATCCGGGTGCTCGACCTCGCGCCCGGGCACGTCGAGACGGCGATGACGACGTCGATGCCGCTGCACGAGGGTCGGACCGCGTGGACGCCTGTCGAGGCCGTCGCGGAGCTGGTCCGGGCGTTCGGTGACGGGGAGCTCGACGCGCTGTCCGGCCGGTTCGTGCGCGCCGGGACGGACACCGTGGAGTCGCTGCTGGCGGCGACCCCCCAGATCCTGGCCACCGACGCGCGCACGCTCCGGCTGGGTGTGTACGGCGACGAGGACCCGGTGGCCTGATGGAGCCGATCCGCCACCACCTCGTCGTCGCCTGCACGCCGGTGGAGGCGTTCGACGCCTGGGTCGACGACATCGGCCGGTGGTGGCACCCCGACTACACGCCCGACCCGGCCGGGTTCCGCGGAGCGGGGATCGAGGCGCGGGTGGGCGGACGCGTCTACCTGGTCGACGCCGCGCTCGGTGAGGTCGAGTGGGGCCGCGTGCTGGCGATCGCCCGCGGCGCGCTGGTCGTGCACACCTCGACCCTCGGGCAGGATCCCGCGCACCCGAGCCGGATCTCCGTGCAGTTCGTGCCGCTGGACGAGGGCGGGACGCGCATCGAGCTCGCGCACGAGGGCTGGGACGAGCAGAACGCGCAGTTCCGGCCCAAGTTCACGGACTGGCCGCTGATCCTCGCCCGGTACGCACAGTTCGTCGGTTCGTGACCGTGCTCGGCGCGGGCGTGTCGCCCGACCCGGGAGCCACCGGCATCGAGGTGTCACCCGACCCCAGCCAGACCCTGCCAGAGCCGACGCCGACGACGACCGACGTACCGACGACCCCCGTGCCCGAGCAGACGGAGGTGGTCACGCCCACGGAGACGGCGACCGCCGAGCCCGTGCCGACCCCGACCGAGGAGTCGCCGGCGCCGCAGCCGGTGCCCACCGAGACCGTGGTGGTCGAGGTGCCGTGGACCGTGGACCCCGCCGTCACCAGCTCGACGATCCCGCTCGGGGCGATCGTCACCGCCGTGGTCGTCCTCGCCCTCGCGGCCATCGCCCTGGCGCTGCTGTTCCGGCGCAACCGCAGGCTCCGGCCGGTGGGGGTGCCCGGCTCGGCCGCCCTCGAACCGGCGGCCACGACGACCGAGATCGGCGTGCTGGACGACGCGCACGCCGTCGCGCTCCCGACGGAGCCGTCCGCCGACACCGTGGCGACGGTCCGGTTCCTCATGGTCCTGGGTGAGGCGATGATCGACTCGAGCGCGCCGGTGGTCCAGGTGACCCGCACGCTCGAGCGGGTCGCGGCGATCAACGGCGCACCGGACGTCGAGGTCATCGCGCTGCCGACCGCGCTGCTCGTCTCGGTGCCCGGGCGGACGTCGATGCAGACCGCCGCGTCGTCGGCGGGCTGGCGACAGCTGCGCCTGCACCAGGTCCAGGACGTGCTCGGCGTCGCCGACGAGGCGGAGTCCGGCGCCCTCGACCCGGACGACGGTGCGGCCCGGATCGAGGCGGCCGTGGCCGCGCCCCCGCTGTACAGCGGACCGGTCCGCAT
>NZ_JBFUHU010000093.1:0-11857 GCF_056402235.1 Cellulomonas sp. P4_B5_2 | reverse complement strand
CCACACGCACGTCGCGTCGCGCAGCCAGCCGGGCCACGCGGTCCTCGTCGACCCTGGGCGGCAGCCCCAGCACGACGTGCAGTCCCGCGGCGAGCCCCGTCACGGGCAGGCCCGGCAGCGATCGCTCGAGCGCGGCGAGCAGCGCCGCCCGTCGGCGCCGGTACCGAGCGCGGGCCGAGCGGAGGTGCCGGTCGTAGCCCCCGTCGGTGAGCAGCGCGGCGCAGGCGAGCTGGTGCAGCGACGGCGGAGCGCTCGCGTCGACGTCGAGCCCCGCGCGCGCGGCGGGGACGTCGTCAGGAGGGACCAGCCACCCCACCCCGAGCCCTGGAGCGAGCGTCTTGCTCCACGAACCCACCAGGGCGACGCGGTCCGGCGCGAGCGCGCGCAGGGCCGCCACCGGGCGGCGGTCGTAGCGGAACTCGGCGTCGTAGTCGTCCTCGACGATCACTCCGTCGACGGAGCGGGCCCATCGCACGAGCGCCTCACGCCGCGTCGGGGCGAGCGCGGCGCCGACGGGGAACTGGTGGGAGGGCGTCACCAGAGCGGCGCGAGCGCCGGTGCGCTCGGCCGCCTCGACGAGCGCGTCGGTGTCCACCCCGTCCTCGTCGACCGGCACCGGCACGGGGTGCAGGCCGGCAGCCGCGGCGACGTCGCGCAGTCGCGGCCAGCTCGGGTCCTCGACGAGCACCGAGCCGTGGCCCGCGGCGCGCAGGGATCTCGCCAGGCGCGTCATGCCCTCCGTCGCGCCGTGCGTCACGAGGTGCGCACCGCCGAGACCCAGGCCGCACGCGGAAGGTGGCGCAGGTCCGGCACGCCCGGCCCGAGGTCGTACGCGGCCCGCGGGTGGACCGCGTGGTCGGGAGCTCGGGTCGGCGTGAGGGTGGGCCACGAGGTGGACGCGACGCGGGTGCCTGCGCCCGTGCGGGCGTCCAGCATGCCCTCGGCCACGAGGCCGCCGTACGCCTGCGTGACCACCCAGCGCGAGACGCCCAGGTCACGGGCCAGGGCCCTGCTCGGCGGCACCGGGTCGCCCGGGCGGAGGCGTCCCTCGCGCACCGCAGCACGCAGTGCCCGCTCGAGCGCGACATGAACCGGCTGGCCGCCCTCGAGGCTGACGAGCGCGTCGCCGACCCACCGATTGGTCTGGTCGTCTGCCACAGGAATGGACCGTACTCCCGGTCCGCTGCGCGCCTAGCGTCGAACCTGTCACCAGAACGCACGAGGAGAACACCATGCAGCAGCGCACCATCGGCTCCGGCCCCACCTCCACCGACGTCAGCGTTCTGTGCCTCGGCACCATGCGCTTCGGTACGCACACCCCGCGCGAGACGGCCTTCGAGGTCCTCGACCGCTTCGTGGATGCCGGCGGCACGTTCCTCGACACCGCGAACAACTACAACGCCTGGGACGCGGGCGGCCACGGGCACGAGAGCGAGGACGTGATCGGCGCCTGGCTGGCGTCGCGCGGGCTGCGGGACCGCGTCCGCATCGCGACGAAGTGCGGCGCCGCCAAGAAGGACCCGGCGCTGCCCCTGTCGGGCACACCCCCGACGAACTACCAGGGCCTGGCCGCCGAGACCATCCACCGCGAGGCCGCCACGAGCCTTCGCCACCTGGGAGTCGACCGGATCGACGTCTTCTACGGGCACGTGGACGACCGCGACACCGCCCTGGAGGAGACCGTCGGAGCCTTCGGCAAGCTCGTGGCCGACGGGGTGATCGGCGTGCCGGGCATCTCCAACGTCACGACGTGGCGCGTCGTCGAGGCACGCGAGACCGCCGCCCGCCTGGGCGTCGAACCGTACGGCCTCGTCCAGCAGCAGGGCGGCTACGTGTACCCGAGCCCGACGCCGTTCCGGTCCAACTGGGTGTCCGGCGACCTGCTCGACTACGCCGCGTCCGCGGGTGCCGACGGTCGCCCGCCGCTCGCCGTGACCGTGTACTCGCCGCTGCAGCAAGGGGCGTACACGCGCAACGACAAGTCCCTGTTCGGYGGCGCCGACCACCCGAGCAGCCGGCGTCGGGTCGAGGTGCTGCGCGAGATCGCGCGCGACGCCGGCGCCACGGCGAACCAGGTCGCGCTCGCGTGGCTGCTCGGTGGGCCGACGCCCGTCATCCCGATCGTCGGCGCCCACTCGGTCGCGCAGCTCGACGAGTCGTTGGGCGCGCTCGACCTCGTGCTCGACGACGAGCTGCGCACCCGGCTCGACGAGGCCTGACGAGCGTCGCGTCCCCGCCGTCAGCCTGCGACTGACCCCGGACAAGGCGATCGCCCGGGCTGGCAGATCAGCGGGAGAGGCCGCGTGTGGATCGTCGGTGCCGGACAGGCCGAGCGAATTGACGGCGAGTTGAGTGGCGATCGCGAGGTAGCGTCCGCCCATGTCGGAGCCACTTGGTCGACCAGACGGAGAATCGTCGCCGTGCGACTACTGCGGCGCGCCAGTGCCGAAGGCATGGTTCGGACTCGAAGTGCAGCAGCCGCGGCCGCGAGTGCCGGGACGCCATGTCGACGACTGGCAGTGGCTCGACGTCATCTTCTGCAGTCAGGAACACGCGGCACTGTGGCTCGCGGTACCCCTCCCGACTCCAGAGCCGCGGGCGACGTCCCACGTGGTCGTCGGGCCCACCTGGGGAGAGCGCATCGGGTGGGCTCTCATGGCCGGCGCGGTGCTCGGTGTCCTGGGTCTCGCCGTCCTGGGCGGGTTCACGGCCGTCCGGTACATCCAGTCCATGGGCTGAGGCATCCGTGCCGTTGGCAGGTGGAGTCGATCGCTTCTCGAGGACACTGGTACGTGTGACGACGACGGCCGACGACCACCTGAGCAGGTTGCGAGGAGCGGACTACTTCTCCGGCGCAGTCGAGGAGCTCGTTGCCTCGGAAGGCGTCGAGGCAGTGCTGGCGCTGGCCGAGTCGTGGGGGTCCTCCGACGACGTTGAGGTCCGAGGTATCGCCCTCGGTGCCCTGGGCGACATGGCGAGCCCTGAGGCTCCCCGCGCAGCGGCGCTGATCCTCGAGCAGGTTCGTCGGGTCTCGGAACCGGACGACGCTTGGCTGCGCTGGCGGGCCGCGGGTGCTGTGTGGGCCGTTGCGCACGCCCTGCCGGCAATGCGTCCGGACGTCGCCGACACGTTGCGGCACGCGGCCCTGGCCGAGCTCTTGCGCTTCGCCGAGGATGAGGACGACGAGGTCCGTCACGAGGTGGCCGTCGGACTTCCCGGGTTGCTCGGCGCGGACGCTGAACCCATGGACCCGGGGGTCGAAGCCCTCGTGCGCCTATTTCACGACCCCGAGGCCCGCAGCTGGGCGGTCTTCGCGTTCACCGACCAGCTGACGGTCGATTCGCCCAGAATCCGCGACGAGCTGCTCGCCGTCGCGACGCAAGACCTTGGTGGCGAAGCCGCGGCGGAAGCCGCCGACGCACTGGCCCAGCGTGGGGACACCCGTGTGATCCCAGTGCTGCTGCGGCAGCTCGCCCACGACGACGTCTCCGACCTGTGGATCGGCGTGGCGGCCACGATGCCCGACCCTGTCCTGCTTCCGGCCCTCGAACACCTCAAGGCCATCGGATGGGCCGCCCGCACGATTGACCCCGCGGACATGACCTACGGCTACCCCGAGGGCGCCCACTGGCTCGACGTGGCCATCGCTGCAGCACAAGAACGTCGCGATGCCT
The DNA here is from genome assembly GCF_056402235.1 of Cellulomonas sp. P4_B5_2. Lineage (NCBI taxonomy): Bacteria > Bacillati > Actinomycetota > Actinomycetes > Micrococcales > Cellulomonadaceae > Cellulomonas > Cellulomonas sp. P4_B5_2. Next base: position 8,183 of record NZ_JBFUHU010000093.1, on the reverse strand, counting down.
TGCGAGCTTGAGCGCTCCTGAACCGTGGAGTGCCCTCCGTCGCCAAGATCGCTGCAGGACTGCAGGTGACCGTCCGATTCGTGCTCGATCTGACCTGCACTGATGTGTGCCCGCGAAAGGACTCGAACCTTCGACCTTCTGCTCCGGAGGCAGACGCTCTATCCACTGAGCTACGCGGGCCGGGCACCGGACCCGGGGGTCCATGCGGTGCACGACACTACCAGCCGCGGCTCACTCGCCCAGCAGCGCGGACAGGTAGCGGGTGGTCTCGTCGGCGGCCTTGCCGTCATCGCCCGCGACGACGGCCTCCACCAGGGCGTCGTGGGCGTCGTGCCCGTGGGTGTCCGTGACGAAGTTGAACCGGATGTTCTCGCCGATGGCGTCGAGGAGGTTCTCGTACAGGGTCACCAGGACGGGGTTGGCGGCGGCGCGGACGATCGCGCGGTGCAGGTCGAGGTCCGTCGCGACCATCGCCTCGAGGTTGCCCGCGTGGTAGGCGGCCGCACGGTCGTCCCGACGCTGGAGCAGGCCGGTCGCGTCCGTCGGGGTGCGGCGCCGGGCGGCGAGGCGGGCGGCCTCCACCTCGAGCGCTCGTCGGACCTCGACGACGTCGCGCTGCCGGGCGTCGCCGATCTGCCGGCCCATGCTGGCGGCGAGCTCGTAGCGGGAGACGACGAAGGTGCCGGAGCCCTGGCGCCGCTCGAGGAGCCCGGCGTGCACGAGCGACTGCACGGCCTCGCGCACGGTGTTGCGGCCGACACCGAGGAGGTCAACGAGGGCGGGCTCGGGCGGGATCCGTGCCCCGACCGGCCACTGCTCCGACTCGATCCGTCTGCGGAGCTCCTCCACCGCGGTGTCGATGAGTCCGGTCCGTCGCACCATCCGGTCAGGCTCCGTTCCCAGGCATGCGGTGCAGTCAACACCGGGGGATCGGCCGGCGCCATACCTCCAGCGGATGATCTGCGGGATCCCCGTTCCCGCTGCATAAGGGCTCTGTCCGGCTCGGTACCCTTCTCCGGTGACCCCCGCTCAGCTCTCCGAGGCCCTCCGGGCCGCCCTCGTGCACGCCGTCGACGACGGCACGTTCGCCCTCGACCCCGCCGCGATCCCCGCGACGGTGCACCTCGAGCGACCGCGGCAGCGCGAGCACGGCGACTGGGCCACCAACGTGGCGATGCAGCTGGCCAAGAAGGCCGGCACCAACCCGCGCGCGTTCGCTGAGGAGCTGGCGCGCCGACTCACGAACACCGAGGGAGTCTCCGCCGTCGAGGTGGCCGGCCCCGGCTTCCTCAACATCCGGCTCGACGCGGCCGCGGCCGGCGAGCTGGCCCGGTCCGTCGTGGCGCAGGGCACGCAGTACGGGCAGAACGAGACGCTGGCCGGTGTCGCGCTCAACCTCGAGTTCGTGTCCGCCAACCCGACGGGCCCGCTGCACATCGGCGGCGTCCGCTGGGCGGCCGTCGGCGACAGCCTCGCGCGGGTGCTGCAGGCGTCCGGCGCGGCGGTGACGCGGGAGTACTACTTCAACGACCACGGTGCGCAGATCGACCGCTTCTCCCGCTCGCTGCTGGCCCGCGCCCTCGGCCAGGATGCGCCCGAGGACGGCTACGGCGGCGCCTACATCACGGAGATCGCCGAGCAGGTGGTGGCCGACGCCCTCGCCGCGGGGGAGCCCGACCCGCGCACGCTGCCCACGGACGACGCCAACGAGGCGTTCCGGGCGCGCGGCGTGGAGCTCATGTTCGCCGAGATCCGCCAGTCGCTGGAGAGCTTCGGCGTCGAGTTCGACGTGTACTTCCACGAGGACTCGCTGCACGAGTCGGGTGCCGTCGACCACGCGATCGCCCGGCTGCGCGAGCTCGGCCACATCTTCGAGGCGGACGGCGCCACCTGGCTGCGCACCACGACGTTCGGCGACGACCGCGACCGCGTGATCATCCGGTCCAACGGCGAGGCGGCGTACATCGCGGGCGACATCGCGTACTACCTGGACAAGCGGGAGCGCGGCTTCGACCGGGTCGTCATCATGCTCGGCGCGGACCACCACGGGTACATCGGCCGCATGATGGCGATCTGCGCGGCGTTCGGGGACACCCCGGGCGTCAACCTGGAGATCCTCATCGGCCAGCTGGTCAACCTGGTGAAGAACGGCGCCCCGGTCCGGATGAGCAAGCGCGCCGGCACCGTGGTCACCATCGACGACCTGGTCGACGCGGTCGGCGTGGACGCTGCCCGGTACGCGCTGGCGCGCTCGTCTGCGGACTCGATGATCGACCTCGACCTCGACCTGCTCACCCGTGCGACCAACGAGAACCCCGTGTTCTACGTCCAGTACGCGCACGCGCGCACGGTCAACGTCGGTCGCAACGCCGCCGAGGCCGGGGTGCGCCGCGAGGACGGGTTCGACGCGGCGCTGCTCGACCACCAGAGCGAGTCGGTGCTGCTGGGCAGCATCGCCGAGTTCCCGCGGGTCGTCGCGCAGGCCGCCGAGCTGCGCGAGCCGCACCGCGTCGCGCGGTACCTCGAGGAGCTCGCAGGCAGCTATCACAAGTGGTACGACCAGCGCCGCGTCGCGCCGTTCGGCGACGAGGAGGTCGGCGACGTGCACCGCACCCGCCTGTGGCTCAACGACGCCACCCGCCAGGTGCTGGCCAACGGTCTGGGGCTGCTCGGCGTCACCGCCCCGGAGCGGATGTGACCACCTTCATCCCCGGCGAGCCCTGGTCCACCGGGGTCGCGCGGGCGGCCGACGGGTCGGTCACGGTCGGGGGCGTCGGTGTCCGCACGCTCGCCGCGCAGCACGGCACCCCGGCCTACGTCCTCGACGAGGCGGACCTGCGCGCGCGTGCGCGCGGCTACCGGCGCGCGTTCGAGACCGCGTTCGCGGAGATCGGCGCCGGCATCGACGTCTACTACGCGGGCAAGGCGTTCCTGTCCGTGGCGGTCGCGCGCTGGGTGCACGAGGAGGGCCTGCGCGTGGACACCGCGACCGGCGGCGAGCTCGCGGTCGCGCTGCGTGCGAGGGTCCCGGGTGCGCACATCGGGCTGCACGGCAACAACAAGTCGGACGCGGAGATCGCGCGGGCGCTGGACGCGGGGGTCGGCCGGATCATCGTCGACTCGCTGGTGGAGATCGACCGGGTGGCCGACGCGGTCGCCGCCCGCGGGGGAGCGCCGGCGCCGGTGATGGTGCGGGTGACCACCGGGGTGCACGCCGGCGGCCACGAGTACATCTCGACCGCGCACGAGGACCAGAAGTTCGGCCTCTCGATCGCGTCGTCCGACGGCGACAGCCCGGCGATGCAGGGCCTGCTGAAGGTCCTCGCCCGGCCCGAGCTGCGCCTGCTGGGCATCCACTCGCACATCGGCTCGCAGATCCTGGACCCCTCGGGGTTCGAGGTGGCGGCGCGGGCGGTGCTCACCCTGCGCGCCCGGCTGGCCGAGCGCACCGGGATCCAGGTCGACGAGGTCGACCTCGGCGGCGGGTACGGCATCGCGTACCTGCCCGGGGACGTCGCGCTCGACCCCGACCGGATCGCCAAGGCCGTCGCCAGCTCCGTCGAGGCGTCCAACGCGGAGCTGGGCACCGCGCTGCCGCGGTTCTCCATCGAGCCGGGTCGCGCGATCGTCGGCCCCGCGGGACTGACCCTCTATACGGTCGGCACGGTCAAGCCGGTCCGGCTCGACGACGGCCGCACCCGCACCTACGTGTCGGTCGACGGCGGGATGAGCGACAACCTCCGTCCCGCCCTGTACGGCGCGCGGTACCACGCGGAGGTCGTCGGCCGGCGGGCGAGCACCCAGACCGTGCTCGCGCGGGTGGTCGGCAAGCACTGCGAGAGCGGCGACATCGTCGTGCACGAGGTCCAGCTTCCTGCCGACGTGCGCGCCGGGGACCTGCTCGCCGTCGCGGCCACGGGCGCGTACGGCCGGTCGATGGCGTCCAACTACAACCACGTCCCGCGCCCGCCCGTCGTCGCGGTGTCGAAGGGGACCAGCCGGGTGATCGTGCGCCGCGAGACCGAGGACGACCTCCTGGCGCTCGACCTCGGCTGAGCCGCCCACCCGTCGGACCAGGCGTCCCGCCCGTCGGGACGCACCCCTATCCTGGGGGCGCTCTCGACCCATCCGACTGGAGGCCGTCCCGTGCCCTCGCCCGTGCCCGCCCATCCGCCCCTGCGCGTCGCCGTCCTCGGGTGCGGTGTCGTCGGCACGGAGGTGGTGCGGCTGCTCACGACGCAGGCGTCGGACCTGGCATCCCGTGCGGGCGCGCCCCTCGAGCTGGTCGGGGTCGCGGTGCGCGACGTCGACGTCGAGCGCGACCCGGTGGTCGACCGCGCCCTGCTGACCGCCGACGCGGAGTCGTTGGTCGAGCGCGCCGACGTGGTGGTCGAGGTCATGGGCGGCATCGAACCCGCGCGGAGCCTGCTGCTGCGGGCCATCGCCGGCGGCGCGTCCGTGGTGACCGCCAACAAGGCCCTGCTCGCGCAGGACGGCCCCACGCTCTACGCGGCTGCCGACGAGGCCGGAGTGGACCTGTACTTCGAGGCGGCGGTCGCCGGGGCGATCCCGATCGTCCGCCCGGTGCGCGAGTCGCTCGCGGGGGACCGCGTGACGCGCGTGCTCGGCATCGTGAACGGCACCACCAACTACGTGCTCGACAAGATGGCCTCCGAGGGCCTCGACCTGGACCAGGCGGTCAAGGAGGCCCAGGCGCTCGGCTACGCGGAGGCGGACCCGACCGCCGACGTCGAGGGGTACGACGCCGCCGCGAAGGCCGCGATCCTCGCCTCGCTCGCGTTCCACACCCGCGTCTCGATCGACGACGTGTCCCGCGAGGGCATCACGTCGCTGACGGCCGACGACGTCCTGTGGGCCGAGCGCACCGGCTACGTGCTCAAGCTGCTGGCCATCGCGGAGCGCGGCACCGCCGACGGGGTGGACGGCGTGCAGGTGCGGGTGCACCCCGCCCTCGTCCCGGTCAGCCACCCGCTCGCCGGGGTGCGCGGTGCCTACAACGCGGTCTTCGTCGAGGCGGAGGCCGCGGGTGAGCTCATGTTCTACGGCCGCGGCGCCGGCGGGGAGCCCACCGCGTCAGCCGTGCTCGGGGACGTGGTCTCGGTCGCCCGGCACCGCGTGCTCGGCGGCAAGGGTCCGATCGAGTCGCGCTACGCCGAGCTTCCGGTCCTGCCTGCCGCTGCGGCGCGCACCCGCTACCAGGTGCGCCTCGAGGTGGCCGACCGCCCGGGCGTGCTCGCGCAGGTGGCCACCGTCCTCGCCTCGCACGACGTCTCGATCGAGGCCGTGCGCCAGTCGCCGGCCTCCGAGACGCCCGAGGCCGACTTCGCGCGCCTGGTGATCACCACGCACGCGGCCCCCGAGCACGCGCTGCGCAGCACTGTCGACGCCATCGCCGGCCTCGACGTCGTGCGTCGTGTCGTGTCCGTCCTGCGAGTCGAGGGAGCCTGATGGCCCACCAGTGGCGCGGCGTCATCGCCGAGTACGCCGACCGCCTGCCCGCGCACGTCCAGGAGCGCATCATCACGCTGGGGGAGGGCGGCACGCCGCTCGTCCCGTCGCCGACGCTCTCGCAGCGCACGGGCGCCGAGGTGTTCATCAAGGTCGAGGGCATGAACCCGACCGGGTCGTTCAAGGACCGCGGCATGACGACGGCGATGTCCGCCGCGGCCGGTCGTGGCGCGAAGGCCGTGGTGTGCGCGTCCACCGGCAACACGTCCGCGTCCGCGGCGGCCTACGCCACCCGCGCGGGCATGGTCTGCGCGGTGCTGGTGCCGGACGGCAAGATCGCGATGGGCAAGCTCAGCCAGGCGATCGCCCACGGAGCCACGCTGCTGCAGGTCGACGGCAACTTCGACGACTGCCTGATCGCCGCCCGCAAGCTCGCCGAGGCGTACCCGGTCGAGCTGGTGAACTCGGTGAACCCCGACCGCATCGAGGGCCAGAAGACCGGTGCGTTCGAGATCGTCGACGCCCTCGGCGACGCCCCCGACATCCACGTGCTCCCTGTGGGCAACGCCGGCAACATCACCGCGTACTGGAAGGGCTACCGCGAGTACGCGGGGCTCGACGCCGGTGCCGCGCACCCCGCGGTCGCCACGCGCACCCCGATCATGTGGGGCTTCCAGGCCGCCGGCGCCGCGCCCATCGTCAAGGGCCACCCGATCGACCAGCCCGAGACCATCGCCACGGCCATCCGGATCGGCAACCCCGCGTCCTGGCTGCAGGCCGAGGAGGCGCGGGACGTGTCCGGCGGGCTCATCGAGGCGGTCACCGACGAGCAGATCCTCGCCGCGCACCGCGTGCTCTCCGCGGAGGTCGGCATCTTCGTGGAGCCCGCCTCGGCGTCCGGCGTCGCGGGCCTGCTGATGCTCAGCGAGCAGGGTCGCGTGCCCGCCGGGGCCCGCATCGTCATCACGGTCACCGGGCACGGCCTCAAGGACCCGCAGTGGGCGCTGCGCACGCCGGACGGCAGCGACGTCGTCCCCGTGCGCATCTCGTCCGACGTGGTGTCCATCGCCACCGCCCTCGGCCTGGACTGAGGCCCCGCGATGCGCCTGGGTGCGGACCACGTCCGCGTCCGCGTCCCCGCGACCAGCGCCAACCTCGGTCCCGGTTTCGACGCGTTCGGCATCGCCCTCGGGCTGTACGACGAGCTCGAGGTGCGGGCGCTCGGTGCACCGGGCGTCAAGGTCGAGGTCACGGGGGAGGGCGCCGGTCAGGTGCCCGACGACGAGCAGCACCTGGTGGTCAGCTCGCTGYGGGCCGCGCTCGACCTCGTCGGGGCCTCGCAGGCGGGCCTGCACCTGGTCTGCCACAACCGCATCCCGCACGGTCGGGGGCTCGGCTCGTCCGCCGGGGCGGTCGTCGCGGGGATCGTCGCCGCGCGCGGGCTGATCGCGGAGCCGTACGCCCTGTCCGACGACGTGGTGATCGACCTCGCCGCGCAGATCGAGGGGCACCCCGACAACGCGGCTCCGGCGGTGCTCGGCGGCGCGACGCTCGCGTGGCGTGACGACCGGTTCCGGGCGATCGATCTCGCCGTCCACGACGACCTCGCGCTGCTGGCGGTCGTCCCGCCGAACCACCTGTCCACCAAGGCCGCTCGGGGCGTGCTGCCCGCGACCGTCCCGCACACCGACGCCGCGTTCCAGGCAGGGCGGGCAGCTCTGCTGGTCGAGGCGCTCGGGCGGCGTCCGGACCTGCTGCTCACCGCGACGCAGGACCGGCTGCACCAGGAGTACCGGCGTGCCGTGATGCCCGGTTCGCTCGCGCTCGTCGACGTGCTCCGGGCGAATGGCGTGGCCGCGGTGGTGTCCGGAGCCGGGCCGACCGTCCTGGTGCTCGCGAGGCGCACGGGGACCGGCACGACCGACGCGGACGACGCCGTGCGCGCCGCGTTCGGCGGCGCCATGGGGGGCTGGCAGATCCTGCCGCTCCCGGTGGATCGCACCGGCGCGACCGTCCAGCGCGTGGTCTGACGGGTGAAGTACACGCCGGTTGTTCACTCGGTCTGGCGGCGGTTCCGACAGTGATAGCATCGAAACGTTCCCCGGATCTCGTCCTCTGGTAACCCGCGTCGTACGTGACCGGCCGCCGCAGAATGAGTAGACGACCCGAGAACGATCCAGCCCACCGTGCGCAGACGTCGTCGTACGCAGCGCGTGTGTGGCTCCAGCACCGTCCAGGTCACCTCGACCGGACGTCGGCCGATCCCCGAACCATCGGGTCCCGGCCACTGACGAGGGGAAGGGTCCTTCGTGACAGACATCATCGAGCCCGCCGTGAGCAACTCCGGTGGGTCCGCCCGCAGCGCCGGCATCTCGGCGCTCCGGCTGCCCGAGCTGCAGGCCATGGCCTCGCAGCTGGGCGTCAAGGGCACGTCCAAGATGCGCAAGGGCGACCTCGTCCAGGCCATCGCGGACGCTCGTGGCGGCTCGCGCCCGCAGGCGCTCGAGCCGCGCCGTGACCAGAGTGTCGCCGTGGCCGAGGAGCCGACGCGCAGCGCGCGCGCACCCCGGACCGAGGCCCCCCAGCTCGACCTCGGTGGCGACTCCGCCCCGGCGCAGCAGGACCGCGGGAGCAGGGCACCGCGCGGCGACGCGCTCGCCGGCCTCGAGGCCGCGCTGGACGCCAAGCTCGCTCCCGTCGAGCAGCGGGACGAC